>CAZYWR010001491.1:0-10638 GCA_964651185.1 uncultured Polyangiales bacterium | reverse complement strand
GAGCCGGCTGCGCAAACGCTCGACCTGCTCGGCCGCCTGCGCGCTCGCGCGGCCCGCGCTGAGCGTCGCCGCGGCCACCCCCGTGGGCGCGCGATACTCGCCCAAGGTCTCGCGCAGAGCCGCGGCCCACTCGCCGGTGGTCACGCCGGCCTTGGCCGCCGCGATCGAGGGCTGCATCACGTTCTCCCCGGCCTTCACCGCGCGCCGCAGCTCCGCCAGCGCCGCCTCCACGCGTGTCGCGTCGCGCTGCTTGCGCCATGCCTGGAGGCTCTCGATCTGCGCCCGTTCCACGGCGGAGTCCACGACCAGGATCGCCTCGTCGAGGTTTTCGGTGAGCGGCGAAGGCGCCGTCTCCACGTACGCGTTGAGCCCGATCACGGTCTGCGCGCCCGACTCGATCGCCATGAGCCGCTTGGCGTTGCTCTCGACGAGCCGCTGCTTGATGATGCCCGCCTCGACCGCCGCGACCGCGCCGCCCCGGCCGAGGATATCCGCGATCTCGCGCTTGGCCTCTTCGCACAGCGCGCTCACGCGGCGCTCGACGACCACGCTGCCGTCGAAGATGTCGTCGTGCTCGAGCAGGTCGCTCTCGAAAGCCAGGATCTGCTGCGCGCGCAAGGACCACTGCTGATCCCACGGCCGCGGCAGCCCGAGCGCCTCGTTCCAGGCCGGCAGCTGCACCGCGCGCGCGCGCGCGCCCTTGCTCAAGGTCACCGCCAGCATCTCCAGCACGATCCGGATGATGTTGTTTTCCGGCTGCTGCTCGGTGAGCCCGAGCGAGTTCACCTGCACGCCGTAGCGGAAGCGCCGCTGCTTTTCGTCGCGCACGCCGTAGCGATCACGCGTGAGCTCGTCCCACAGGCGCACGAACGCGCGCATCTTGCACATCTCGTCGACGAAGCGAATGCCCGCGTTCACGAAGAAGCTGATGCGCTCGACCACGGGGCCAAGCTGATCGGCCTGCACGCGGCTGCTCTCCTTGACGGCGTCGAGCACCGTAATCGCCGTCAAGAGCGCGTACGCGAGCTCCTGGGCCGGAGTCGCGCCCGCCTCCTGCAGGTGATAGCTGCACACGTTCATCGGGTTCCACTGCGGTACGTGCTCCACTGTGTAGGTGATCATGTCCGTCGTGAGCCTCAGGCTGGCACCCGGCGGAAAGATGTACGTGCCGCGCGACAGGTACTCCTTCATCAGGTCGTTCTGGGTCGTGCCCTGCAGCAGCTTCGCGTCGACCCCGCGCTCCTCCGCCAACGCCAAGTACAAGGCGAGCAGCCAGGGGGCGGTCGCGTTGATGGTCATCGAGGTGTTCATGCGCTCGATCGGGATCTGATCGAACAGCGCGCGCATGTCGCCGATGTGGCTGACCGGCACGCCCACCTTACCGACCTCGCCGCGCGCGAGCGGATGGTCGCTGTCGTAGCCGGTCTGCGTGGGCAGATCGAAGGCGACGCTCAGTCCGGTCTGACCTTTTGCCAGGTTCGTGCGAAACAGCTCGTTCGACGCCTTCGCCGTGCTGTGGCCGGCGTACGTGCGCATGATCCAGGGGCGCTCTTTCTTGCGCGCCGGCGCGTCCGGTCGCGCGCCTTCGTCTCCAGAGCTCTTCGACACCGCCGACTCCTTTCACGCGCGTTTCTCCGCATGTAGCCGCCACCTACGCCACGGGCAACCTGCGCTGAGCGCGTTGCTGAACTGACGCTGGGGGAGCACGGGTTGTCCGTCGGAGGGGCCCCCTTCCTATGCCGCTGTCGACGCCTCGCTGCGCGAGGCGACTTACATTGCGCGGCCTCTGAAACTGCGTTTCCCCCTCCGACGAACAACCCGTGCTCCCCCAGCTTACGCTGTGCCGCGGAGCGCAGGAGCCTCGGACGTGAACAACACAACAGATGCTCCACACGACGCGAGCTCTTGCACTGAGCCGCACCACTTGATGCTCTCCCACGCCTACGCGGCTCGCGATGCACGATCAGTGAAGCGTCTGTAAAGGCACAGGACACAACGTGCGCTCACTTGCGTTCGACGCAAGTCTCGACTGCACAGCGTGAGCTGGGGGAGCAGGGGTCCTCGGCGGCGCGGGGGAAACGCAGTTTCAAAGGCCGCGCAATGAAACGCCTCGCGCAGCGAGGCTTCGACAGCGGCATAGGAAGGGGGCCCCGCCGACGAGGACCCCTGCTCCCCCAGCGTCAGTTCAGCACCACAGAGCCGAACACACGGGCGCACACGAGCTTGCCTGCTTGCTACGTCAGGCTACCTCTCGTTGCGAGGAGCGATCGATGCCGACCAAGTCACTGTACGCGTTAGGTGAAACGCCCCCGGTGGGTGTGGTTCCGAACAAGATGCTCGCCCAAGTGATCCGGCCGGAGCGCTTCGGAAAGCCTACGGACGCTTTCAAGGTGGAGGAGGTCGATGTCCCCGCCGAGCTTCGTCCGGATGAAGTGCTGGTCTGGGTCATGGCAGCCGGCGTGAACTACAACAACGTCTGGGCCGCGCTCGGCGTACCCGTCGACGTCACCAAGAGCCGTCCCAAAGATCCGTACTTCCCCGATAGCAGCGGCTTCCACATCGGCGGCAGCGACGCGTCTGGCATCGTCTGGAAGGTCGGTAGCGCGGTCAGCAATCTGAAGGTCGGCGACGAGGTAGTGCTGCACTGTGGGCAATGGAGCCAGAGCGATCCGGTCGTGAAAGCCGGGCGTGACCCCATGTTCGGCCCGAGCTTTCGTATCTGGGGCTACGAGACCAGCTGGGGCAGCTTCGCCCAATTCACGAAGGCGCAGGCGCACCAGTGTCTGCCCAAGCCGAAGCATCTCTCGTGGGCGGCCGCGGCCTCGTACATGCTCGTGGGCGCGACCGCCTACCGCATGTTGCGCGGCTGGGAACCGAACGCGGTCAAGCCGGGCGACGTCGTGCTGGTCTGGGGCGGCGGCGGCGGACTCGGCACGCAGGCGATCCAGATCGCGTACGCGTTCGGCGCCATCCCAGTGGCCGTGGTCTCGAAGCAAGAAGCCGGCGAGTACTGCATTAAGCTCGGCGCCAAGGGCTTTATCAATCGCAAGGACTTCAAGCACTGGGGGCTCCCGCCCGACTGGCGCGACGACAAGGCATATGGCGAGTGGCTGAAAGAGGCGCGCCGCTTCGGCAAGGCGATCTGGGAGGCCGCCGGCGAACAGAAGAGCCCTCAGATCGTCTTCGAGCACCCCGGCGAAGACACCATCCCCACCTCCGTCCTCGTGTGTGACACGGGCGGCATGGTGGTGGTGTGCGCCGGCACGACGGGCTACGCGGCCCAGACGGATCTACGCTACTTGTGGATGCGTCAGAAGCGCCTCCAGGGTTCGCACTTCGCGAATGACGAACAATCCGCGGCCTACAACCAGCTCGTGATCGAGAAGAGGGTCGATCCCTGCCACTCCGAGACCTTCTCGTTCGAAGACATCCCGCGCGCGCATCAGCTCATGCACGAAAACCGGCACGCGCCCGGAAACATGTCGTGCCTGGTGAACGCCAAAGAGTAAGGCGCGAAAGCCAAGGCGCGCGCACCGGTCCGATCGACTTGACCGGGCGCACCACTACGCGAAGGAATCCGTCATGCAGCCCGTCGTCGACGCCATCGAACGCTTGTATGCCATCGCCCACGGCCGCCTGAAGGAGCGCGTATCCGAAGGCGGCAAGATCAGCGCCAAAAAGCTCCAGCAGGCCCAGGTGCCGACGCACGCGCTCGCTTACCTGAAGACCGAGCTCGAGGCCTGTCGCCAGCTGGTCGCGTGGTCGGAGCGCGTGGGAGGCGCTTACGAGAGGCAGATCGCCGCGACCTACATCGCCGACGTAGGCCGCTCGCTGCGCGCCCAGGTGGATCTCGGCGCCTGTGAGCAGGTGGGCATCCACGAGCTCGGCGTCGAAGAAGAAGATCTGCGCGCGACCGTGCTCAAGCCCGAGGTGCAGCAGCTCTGCGATGAACACGCAGCCGCCGGCAAATACCTCGCCATCGCCAAAGAGGCGGAGACCAAGGGCCTCGGCAACAGCGGGCTCGACGACGAGACGCTCGAAGACATCCGCACGCAGTTCGCGAAGTTCGTCGACCAAGAGGTCATCCCGGCCGCGCAGGACATCCACCGCAAAGACGTGCTCATCCCCATGGAGCTCGTCAGCCACATGAGCGAGCTCGGCGTGTTCGGGCTCACCATTCCGGAGGCGTACGGCGGCTTGGGGCTCGGCAAGGTGGCGATGTGTGTCGTGACGGAGGAGCTGAGCCGCGGTTACATCGGCGTGGGTTCGCTCGGCACGCGCTCGGAGATCGCCGCCGAGCTCATCATGGGCGGCGGCACCGAAGCGCAGAAGCAGAAATACCTGCCCAAGCTCGCGAGCGGCGAGCTCCTGCCGACGGCGGTGTTCACCGAGCCGAACAACGGTTCGGACCTGGCGAACATCACGACGCGCGCCGAACGCCAACCCGACGGCAGCTACCGAGTGAACGGCGCCAAGACCTGGATCACGCACGCCGTGCGCGCCGATCTGATGACGCTCCTGGCGCGCACCAACCCGGACGTGCCGGGCTACGGCGGGCTCTCGATCTTGCTCGCGGAAAAGACGCGCAAGGGCGGCGAGCCCGGCGAGCCCGAGTTCGTGGATGAAGGGCTCACCGGCACCGAGATCAAGGTGATCGGCTATCGCGGCATGAAAGAGTACGAGCTCGGCTTCGACAACTTCAAGGTCAAGCCCGGCGCCTTGCTCGGCGACGCCGAAGGCCAGGGCTTCAAGCAGCTCATGCGCACCTTCGAGAGCGCGCGCATTCAGACCGCCGCGCGCGGCGTGGGCATGGCCGTGGCGGCTTACGACGAGGCGATGCGCTACGCGCACGAACGCGTCCAGTTCGGCCAGCCGCTGTTTCACTTCGGGCGCGTGGCGCGCAAGATCGGGCGCATGATCGCGCGCATCCAGGCGGCTCGCCAGCTCACGTACTTCGCCGCGCGCGAGAAGGATCAAGATCGACGCTGCGATCTCGAGGCCGGCATGGCCAAGCTGCTCGCGACACGCGCCGCTTGGGAGGCGGCCGATGCGTGCGTGCAAATCCACGGCGGCAACGGCTTCGCCGAGGAGTACACCGCGTCGCGCCTGCTCGTAGACGCGCGCGTGCTCTCGATCTTCGAGGGCGCCAACGAAATCCAGGCGGGCGTGGTCGCCAAACGTTTGCTGGAAGGGTAAGGACCTCCAATACGCGTGCCCGTACACGGGACGGCCGGCACCTGTACGAGGAGAGGAGAGAGCGATGCGCAGCGCGAAAGATTTCTTCAAGCCTCTGGCGATCGGCGCCCCGGAGCCGGCGCGCGAGATCCCGTTTCGGCCCTCGCGCATGATCCACTTCTTCGACCCGTCGAACCCGAAGATGGCGGCGAAGGTGCCGGAGATCGCCAAGCAGGTCGACGTGATGCTCGGCAACCTCGAAGACGCGATCGCCGCCGACAAGAAGCTCGACGCGCGCGAGGGCTTCGTCAAGATCGCGAGGGAGATCGACTTCGGCGACACACAGCTCTGGACGCGCGTGAACAGCCTCGATAGCCCGTGGGTGCTCGACGATCTGACGCGCATCGTCACCGAGGTCGGTCACAAGGTCGACGTCGTGATGATCCCGAAGGTAGAAGGTCCTTGGGACATCCACTACGTCGATCGCTTGCTCGCGCAGCTGGAGGCGCGCGCCAAGCTCAAGCGTCCGATCTTGGTGCACGCGATCCTGGAGACCGCGCTCGGCGTCGCGAACGTGGAGGCGATCGCCGCGGCCAGCCCGCGCATGCAGGGGCTGTCGCTCGGCCCGGCGGATCTCGCGGCCTCGCGGCGCATGAAGACCACGCGCGTGGGCGGCGGTCATCCCGGCTACCTGGTGCGCGCCGATCCCGATCCCGCGAACGAGGCCGCCCCGCGCCCCACCGCGCAGCAGGATCTCTGGCACTACACCATGGCGCGCATGGTGGACGCCTGTACTTCGAACGGCATCCTCCCGTACTACGGGCCGTTCGGCGACATTAAAGACACGCTCGCCTGTGAGGATCAGTTCCGCAACGCGTTCTTACTCGGCTGCGTCGGCGCCTGGTCGCTCCACCCCGTACAGATCGAGATCGCCCGCCGCGTATTCAGTCCGCCGGTCGCCGAGGTGAAGTGGGCGCTCAAGGTGATCGAAGCGATGGGCGACGGAACCGGCGCGGTCATGCTCGACGGCAAGATGCAGGACGACGCCACCGTCAAGCAATGTAAGGTCATGGTCAGCCTGGCGCGCACGCTGGCCGAGCGCGACGCTGAGCTGAAGAAGGCTTACGGGATCTGAGCGGCGGCGTTCAGCCCGCCCCGCCGTTCGTGGCGTCTCCGAGGAACTGTCGCAGGCGCGCCGACTCGGCCGCGGTCAAGACCTCGTCGAGCCAGGCGGCGAGCTCGTTCGGATCGGAGAACATGCGCCGGTTCGGGTGATCGGAGTCGCGGATCAAGCGCAGAAACTGCATCACGGCCGTGGGCGACTCCTCGGAATAGAGGAGCGCCGAACGCACGGTCGTGGGGTTCGCGCTCATCCACATGTTCAGCATCTGCTCGGCGACTCGCGGCGGCATCAACTTGCACTGCCGCCAATCTGCGATCGTGACGTGCCGGAAGTCAGCCGGCAGCGTGCTCAGGGTGCGCCGCACCAGCTGTCGCATCTGCTCGACCTCTTCGAGGGTGCCGTAGCCCTTGGCGATGCGAATTTCGACCAGCTTGCCGACCCGCACCTCGAACGTGTTCTCGAGCATTCCCTCCCCACTATAGAGGATCGGGCCCGCACAGCGACAGCTCGGGTGTCAGTGCGGACGCCTCGGTCAGTGACCGCGAGCCCTACATGGCGCGCCTCTGCCTTCATGGTTACTGCTCGCGAGCGGGGGCGCGCATCCTCGATCGGCGCGGGAGCTCGGGCCGTCGCGAGTGTGGCGCGGACGCCCACGGCGCGTGCACCGGCACGCGCTTCGCATTGCCTGGCCAAACGAGGCAATTCGAGCTAGCTCCGGCGCATTGTGCACCGCCTTGGCGGTGGCGCGAGCGCACGACCCGAGAGAGGTCCCCATGTCGAGCAAAGCCCGTCCCCGTCGTTCGGTTCTTTACATGCCCGGCGCCCACGTGCGTGCGCTCGAAAAGGCGCGCAGCTTGCCGGCCGACGCCCTGATCCTCGATCTGGAGGATGCGGTCGCGCCCGACGCCAAGGCGCAAGCGCGCGAAAACGTGCTCAAGGCGCTCGCCGCGGGCGGCTACGGCAAGCGAGAGCTCTTGCTGCGCATCAACGGGCTCGAGACGCCATGGGGACACGCCGACGCGCAAGCGGCCGCGCGTAGCGGCGCCGACGCGGTGTTGATCCCCAAGGTCGAAAGCGGCGCGCAGGTGCGCCAGGTCGAGACCATCCTCGATCAGGCGGGCGCGCCGGAGGACATGACGATTTGGTGCATGATGGAGACCCCGCTCGGGATCCTGCACGCCGAGGAGATCGCGAAGTCCTCGGGCCGGCTCGCCGGCTTCGTGATGGGCACGAGCGATCTCACCAAGGACCTGCACGCGACCCACACCGCGCTGCGCCTGCCCATGCTGCCGAGCTTGGCCCTGAGCCTGCTTGCGGCGCGCGCGTACGGTCTCTCCATCGTGGACGGCGTGTACCTCGACCTCGAAGATGAGGCCGGCTTCGCCGCGGCCTGCGCGCAGGGGCGCGAGCTCGGCTTCGACGGCAAGACGCTCATCCACCCGAAGCAGGTCGCGAAGGCCAACGAAGTGTTCGCGCCGAGCGAAGCCGACGTCGCGTTGGCGCGCAAGATCATCGCGGCCCATGCCGAGGCCGCCGCGCAAGGCAAAGGCGTCGTGGTCGTCGATGGGAAGCTGATCGAAAATCTGCACGTGGTCGCGGCCCAGCGCCAGGTGGAGCTGGCGGACGCGATCGCCGCGCTGGCTTGAGGGCGATCGTCTGCAGGCGAGGGAACCATGAGTAAGAAGACGTTCACTGGCAATTTCTTCGAAGACTTCCGCGTCGGTCAGGTGCTGCGCCACGCGACTCCGCGCACCATCACGGAAGGCGACGCCTCGCTGTACACGGCGCTCTACGGCTCGCGCTTCGCGATCCACTCGTCGGACGAATTCGCGCGCGGCATGGGCCTGCCGCGCGCCCCCGTGGACGACCTGCTCGCGTTCCACGTGGTCTTCGGCAAGACCGTGCCCGATGTCTCGCTGAACGCGGTCGCGAACCTCGGCTACGCCAATGGCAAGTTCGGCGTACCGGTATTCCCGGGCGATACCGTCAGCACCACATCGACCGTGATCGGTCTGAAGCAGAACTCGAACGGCAAGACCGGCGTCGTCTACGTGCACTCCGTCGGCAAGAACCAGCACGGGCACGTCGTGCTCGATTACGTCCGCTGGGTGATGGTGAACAAGAAGGACGAGTCCAAGCCAGCGCCCGAGCCCGTCACGCCTCCGCTGCCGAGCGTGGTCCCCGCGGACGCGCTGCAGCTGCCGGCGCTCAAGATCGAAAACTACGACACGGTGCTGGGCGGCTCCAAGTTCACTTGGAACGACTACGAAGTGGGCGAGAAGATCGATCACGTCGACGGCATGACCATCGAAGAGGCGGAGCATCAGCTCGCGACGCGGCTCTATCAAAACACGGCCAAAGTCCATTTCGACCAGCACGCGGCCGACCAAGGCCGTTTCAAGCGCCGGCTCGTGTATGGCGGCCACATCATCAGCATCGCGCGCGCGCTGTCGTTCAACGGACTCTCGAACGCCTTCAAGGTGCTGGCCATCAACGCCGGCTCGCACGCGAACCCGAGCTTCGCGGGCGACACGATTTATGCTTACAGTGAGGTGCTCGACAAGATCGAGCTCCCCAGCCGCACCCTGGGTGCGCTGCGCGTGCGCCTGGTGGCGACCAAGAACTGCCCTGCACGCGACTTTCCATACAAGAAGGAGGGCAAGTACGACGACGCGGTCGTGCTCGATCTCGACTACACCCTCGCACTGCCCCGCTGAGGTGGCGCAGAGAACGCCCGCCGAGGCGCGGCTCCGATCGTCCTTGGCCCTTTTATCCGTGCGAACGCTGCCGGTATGATGAGCCATGCTCGACGCAGCGGGTCCAACGCCTGCGCCTCCGCGCGTACTCATCGCTGAAGACGATCAGACAGCCAGCGCCATCTGTGCGCGCGCCCTCACCAATGCCGGCTTCGAGACGAGCGTCGCCTACGACGGCAAGGCGGCGCTCGAGATGCTGCGCGCGGGCTCTTTCGATCTGGTCGTGACCGACATGATCATGCCGACCATGGACGGGCTCGAGCTGGTGCGCGCGATGCGCGCGGACTCGCGCCTGACGCGCCTCCCGGTGCTGTTCTTGACCTCGTGCACGGAGCACGAGATGCGCTTCAAGGGCTATCGCGCCGGGTGCGACGGTTATCTGGTTAAGCCGGTGCGGCCGCTCGACCTCGTCGACCTCGTGTCGTCGCTGTTGTCGCGGGCCCTCGGCACCGGCGCGCGGCTGAGCGGCGCGTATCTCTCCGGACGCCTCGACGGCACGCCCGTCGCGCCGCTGCTCACGTTTCTGCACGGTCAAGAGCGCTCGGGGATGCTCCGCCTCTGGCGCTTCGGTGCCTACGGCGAAATCGCGATGCGCCAGGGCGCGCTGCTCAGCGCCTCGGTCGACGGCACGCTGAGCGGCGAAGAGGCGCTGGCCGCTCTGCTCGGGTGGAATGCCGGTACCTTCCGCTTCGAACGCTACGACGTGAGCGAGCTCGAACCCGAACTGTCGGGCTCCTTCACGGAGCTGCTCGGCCGCGCGGAGAAGCGCCGGCGCGCGGGTTGAGCGCCAGCGCGGCCGAGCCAGCCTCCAGCGCGCTCCGGCCTCAGCGTGAAGGTGAACCTAGCCGATCGCAGAAAAACGAGCTCGCGCTGAAATCGTCGCCGCGCGCGCACGCGCCCACGATTTCCAGCGGAGGACGCGTTAGGGTGCGGTCGTGAACTTCATCGGTCACGCCACCGTCGCCCTCTGGCACGGGCGCGAGCCGCGCTTCGTGCTCGGCAGCATGTTGCCGGATTTCGCCAACATGGCGGGCACGCGCGTGGCCCGCGAGCTCGACCGGGACCCGGCGCTGGCGGCTGGGGTCGCGCTCCACCATCGCACCGACGAGATCTTCCACGCGGCACCTCTGTTCACGGCGCTCCTGCAAGAGCTGCTCGACGGCCTGTGCGCGCGCGGCGTACCGCGCGGCAGCGCGCGGGCGGTCGGCCACATCGGGGTCGAGATGCTGATCGACGGCGAACTCTTGCGCGGGCCGGAGATCGCGCACGCCTATCTGGACGCGCTGCAGGACGGGGCCGATCTCGAATACGCTTTCGTCGACGCCCCGGGCGGCGCGCGCTGGCAGCGCCTGCGCGAGGCCTTGCTCGCCCACGGCGCGCCCCACGACTACCGCGAGCCCGAAGCGGTGCTCCGGCGCCTCACCCACGTGTTGCGGTCACGGCCGCGGCTCGCCATCGCGCCCGAGGCCGCGCAGATCATCCGAGAAACCTTGCCGGACGCGCAACAACGGGTCGTGGCCACGCTCCCCGCGCTACTGACCGGCGTGCGTGCGGCGCTCTTCTAGGCTTGTGCGCCCACCCCTG
>CAZYWR010001490.1:0-8472 GCA_964651185.1 uncultured Polyangiales bacterium | reverse complement strand
AGCTGCGGTTCTCCTGCATCTGGAAGACCAGGTGCTTGACCTCCGCACGCACCTCGATGGGTAGCTCGCCGGTGAGCCCGACCTTGCCATCGAGCATGACCAGCCCGCCGTCGTCGATGATGCGGCCGCGGCTCCCCGGGAGGAGCACGATCTCGCGTTCGCTCGCGTCCAGCTTGAGATCGAGCAGCCCGAAGCCGAAGGTGTTGAGCACGGGCTTTTCACCGTGCAGGTCGCCGCGGAAGCGAAAGCGCTCTGCGTGGCCGGAGACGGCGCCGTTGAGCTCGATGCGGCCCGAAATCTGGGGCAGCTCGAGCCCATGCGGGAGCGCTGCGAAGCGCGCGAGGTCGACGCTGAGCTTCACGCCCCCGCGATAGCGTGGCCGAGCGAGCGGTAGCTCGAACGAGGCGGCGCCGATTGTGAGACTCGCCACGGAGCTCTCGAAGCGCAGCTTGTCGATCTCGATGCGGTCGGGGCGATAGCGGCCGGTCAGGAGCGCGCGCTCGATGCGCTCCACGCCGTGCGCGTGCTCGACCTGGCCTCGGCCGGCCGACAGCTGCAGGTTCATACGCGTGCGATCGGCCACGCGCGCGACGATGTTCACGGACGAGAGCTGCGCCTGAAAGCGCGGTCGCGCGTCGACCGCGAGCTCGGCGTGGTGGATGACCAGCTCGTCGAGCGGAATCTGGAGCGTCTTCGAGCGCGGAGACTTGGGCTTGGGCAGGACGGGCAGATTCATGATCTCGCCGTCTTGGACCCTGAGCCGCACTCGCGCGCCCTCGATCATCAGCCGCTTGAGCTTGAACTCACCTCGCAACAGCGCCCAAAACGACGGCACCACCAGCAGCTCGCGGGCGCTCACCAAGGGGCCGTACTTGGGATGGCTGAACCGCACCGAATGGACGGCCAGGCGAAACGGCAAGCGAAACGACAATCCGCCCAAGGTCGCGTCGAGGCCGAGCTCCTCGCGCACCGCTTCGGCGAGCGCTGTGCGCAGATGTGCACGCACCGCCCCCGCTTCGAGGGCGCTCAGCGACGCGGCGCCGAGAAGCGCCACTCCCGCGAGCAAGACCCGCCACTTCGGGGTCTTGCGTGCCTTCGCCTCCGCCACGTTTTCGCGCTCGATCCTTCGCTCGCAGCAGCTTTGTGTAGCACGGCGCGCGGCGCGTTCGGCGGCTTTTCGGGCGGCCCCAATTGTCAGCACGCGCGCGAGCTGCAAAAGTGTTTCTCATGGAACCGACGAACTTCCCGTTCGGGCTCTCCCGCGAGACCACCATCCGGCGCAGCGCCGACGGCAAGTGGTTTCAGGGCGAAGACCCGATCGAGAACGTGAAGCTGGCGCGCGCGTTCGACCGCTGGGTGACGCGCGCCGAAGACGGCCGCTACTGCCTCAAGAACGCCATCAACTGGGCCTACTTCACCCTGGAAGGTGCGCCCTACTTCGTGCGTTCGGTCCACGTGGAGGACGGGCGCGTACAGCTCATGCTTTCGAACGAGGCGCGCGTGCCGCTCGCAGCCCAGACGCTGCGCGAGGGGCCGGACGGTGCGCTCTATTGCGATGCGTATCCGGGACAGCCGGCGCGCTTCGATTCGCACGCCGCGGTGCAGCTCGGCGCCCTGCTCGAGGAAGACGAGCAGGGGCCTTACCTGCGCGAAGGAGACCGGCGCGTACGGCCGCCGCGCGTGTCCGACCCGCTGGCGTGGCGCGACGCGGCAGGGCCGGAAGCATGAGCCCGCCGGCCGAAGAACGCGCGGGCGCGCGAGAGCGAAACACCGACGCGCGCGAGCGAGACACCGAAGGGCGCGCGGGCGCGCGAGAGCGGAACATCGAAGAGCGCGCGCGAGAGAGCGCGCGAAATCACGCCGACAAGGTCGCCGCCGTGATCGTGTTCGTCCTGGCCGCGCCGTTCGCTTTCATGATGGTGCAGAGCTTCGCGGAGGGCGAGGCACGGCGCCGCGAGGTGCCGTTGCGCGCGATGCTCGGCGATCAGATCTACGAGGCCTTTCGCGACGGCGAGAAGCCTAGTCACCACTACTACGGCAACGACAAGCTCGCGCCCGACTTCACCCTGCGAGACGCGCAAGGGAAGGCCTGGCGGCTCGCCGACCACCGCGGCAAAACCGTGGTCTTGAACTTCTGGACCATGACCTGCAAGCCGTGTGTGGAGGAGATGCCGTCGTTCGAGCAGCTCGCGCTGGTGGCAGCCGAGCGCGACGACCTCGAGGTGGTCGCGATCAGCACGGACGCGGGCTGGGCCGAGGTCGCTCCCCTGTTCAAGCCCGACTCCAAGCTCAAGGTGCTGTTCGATCCGAACAAAGCCGTGGTGCGCGACAAGTTCGGGACGCGGCTCTACCCAGAGACCTGGGTGATCGACCCGCAGGGCGTGATCCGCGTGCGCATCGACGGCGCGCGCGACTGGTCTGCGCCCATCGCGCTCGAGATGATCGAACGGCTATCGGGCTGAGCGCTCGCTCAGATCTCGCACTGGATCGTGGTCTCGCCGTCGAAGCTGATGTCGTCGTCCGGACCGCAGTCGAGGGTGTCGACGTCGTCGCCGCCGTCGAGCGTGTCGTCGCCGGCTTCGCCGTAGAGCGTGTCGTTGCCGGCTTCGCCCGAGATGGTGTCGTCGCCGGCACCGCCGTGGAGCACGTCGTCGCCGTCGCCGCCATTGATCTCGTCGGCGCGCGGCGTGCCCGTCAAGTCGTCGCCGGCCGTGCCGCCTTGGATGACTTCGATGTCGCCCGTGACGTTGTCGTGCTCGTTGCTCTCGCCGTCGTTCGCGGCCGCACCGTCCATCGTGACGATGAGCGGCTGCGAGCGCGCGCTGTAGTCGATGATGTCGATGCCGGCCCCGCCGAGGAAGGTGTCGCCGCCGTTGGCCGAATCGCCTTCATCGAAGCGATCGCGGCCCGCGCCGCCGCGCAACACGTCAGCGCCCGCGCCGCCCGCGAGCACGTTGTCGGACGTATTGCCGGTGATGTCGTCCGCGCCTGATCCGCCGAGGCAGTTCTCGATATCGAGCGGGATCCTGTCGCCCTCGTGGGAGGCCGTATCGCCGTCGTCCGCCGCCTTGCCGTCCATCGTGACGGTCACGCCCGTGCTGCGCGCGCTGTAATCGATGGTGTCGATGCCCGCGCCGCCCTTGAACACGTCGGCGCCGTTGGGCGCGCTCCCTTCGTCGAAGGTGTCGTTGCCGACGTCGCCGCTCAGCGTGTCGGCGCCCGCACCGCCCGCGATCACGTCGTCGCCCGCGCCTCCGGAGATGGTGTTCGCACCGTCGTCGCCCGACAGCTGATCGCTCCCGGAGCCGCCGAGCAGGATGTCGATGCCCGGATCGACCTGGTCCGCTTCGCCGACCGCGAGCTCGCCATCATCGTTCGAGCCCGGGCCGGCGGGCTCGATGTCGATCACGAGCGCAGAGGTGCGCGTGCTGTAGTCGAGCTTGTCTTTGGTGCCGGCGGTGTCCGTATAGCGGTCGTTGCCGTTCGTGCCGGAGGCGGGTCGCGACTCGTCGTACACGTCGTCGCCGGCGCCGCCCGCGCATACGTCGTCTCCGAGCCCGCCCTTCAACCAGTCGTTGCCGTTACCGCCCGACAGCTGATCGTCGCCGTTGCCGCCGGTGAGCTTGTCGTCGCCATCGCCGCCAGTCACGACCACGGGATCGGGAAACGGCGTGTCGCGCGCCGAGGTGCCCTGCGCGGTAAACGTGTCGTTGCCCTTGGCGAGCGAGATGCTGTACGCGACCGTGCCGCTGCTCGTAACCGTCACATCGACGTAGGTGTCGCCGTTCAGCATGATGCCGGCGCCGCCCATCGAGACCTTATCGGCGCCGTCGCCCGTACGGATCGCGAGCGAGTCATCGCCGCTGCCGAGCGCGACGCGGATGCCGGGCCCGGTGTTGGCGCCCAAGCCGATGAGCCCCGGCGTCATATCGAGGACGACGTCCTCGTCGCCCGGGGCGCCCGCATTTTCCGTGATCGAGATGACCTTCGTCGCGGAGACCGTGGCCTTGCCGCAAACGTCGCCGTTCACCAGCAAGGCGCCGTCCTTGCGACGGGTCAAGGTGAGCTGCTCGCCGGACTCGACTACGACGGTCATCGTCCTTTGCTTGGCGTCGAACGCGCACGGCGTGCTGAGCGGCGCCAGGAAACCGCCGATCTCGTCCGGATCGTCGCCGCGCTCCGCGGTGTCGGCCGCACACCCGGTCAGGCCCAACCACAACGACAACAGAGTCCGAAGTCGCAACGCGCGCATCGCGCGACGAGCCGCCATCAGCCGCCCTCCACTGTTCAGGGGGAATCGGCCGAAGCACGGCGAAACTTTAAGGCGTCTCGCCCTTCACGAGCGCGCGCGACGTAAGCGCAATCGCAGGCTGCGCGGCATACGAGCTCATCGGTTCGCCGCTGCTCTACTCAGGCCGCGCGCTCGGCGGGCGTCCTGACCAGCTCCACCTCGATCTCGATGTCCACGCGGTCGCCCACCAACACGCCGCCCGTCTCGAGCGCCTGGTTCCATTTCAGGCCGAACTCCTTGCGATCGACCGCGCCGCGCGCGCTGAAGCCGGCGCGTTCGTTGCCCCACGGGTCCTTACCCCGCCCGCCGTAGTCCACGTCCAACGAGACTTCACGCGTGACCCCGCGGATGGTGAGCTCGCCGATCAGCCGGAAGCGCTCCTCGGTGACCTGCTCGACGCGGGTGCTGCGGAAGTTGATGGTCGGGTACTTCTCGACGTCGAAGAAGTCCGCCGAGCGCAGGTGCGTGTCTCGATCGGCCGTGCCGGTGTCGATGCTGGCCGTCTCGATCGAGACCTCGACCTTGGACTTCGTGAGATCGTCGGCCAGCTGCGCCTTGCCGCTGTACTTTCCGAAGCGCCCGCGCACCTTGGACACCACCATGTGCCGGACCGAAAAGTTGATGCCCGAGTGGGCTGTGTCGATGTTCCATTCGCTGCTGCTCATGGGCCGTTTTCCTCCCCCTCATGGCTCGACCATGGGAGTTGGAGCGTAAGGCCGTTCCGCCAGCCCGACCAGCGCACGCTCGAGCAATCACCGTTCCGCGGCTGGAACAATCCGCGGCGGGGAGCGAAGTGCTGTCGATGAGCCCAGCCTCAGTCGCGGAAACATCTAGTTCCAGTTCTTGCGCTGTGGATTCGACCACGGGTCTTTGCACATGATGCAGTCGTCCCCGTAGAAGTAGTTCTTACCGCCCTGGTCGCCGTAGACCCAAAGGCGCAGCCAGGCGATGGTCGGCGCACGCTCGGGACCCGCATCGAAGATGGGCGTGAGGTGGCCGGCGTCGTCCGGGCCCGCGTACAACGAGTAAAATGTCAGCACGTTGGACAGATCGAAGGTCGGCTGCACGAAGCCATCGGGGGTCACGAAGTCGTCCATCTTGCTCGAGATGAGCAGGAGCGGCCCGTGCAACGTGCCGAAGCCCGTGACGCCGTGCAGCGACACGGTGGCGACCACGTTGTCGTGCGTGCCCGCGCCCACGGCCGCGCCGCCCCCGAGCGAATAGCCGACGGTGACCAAGCACTTGGTGTCGAGCATGCCCTGGAAGTCGCCCGGCATGTCGTTCTGCTGAATCATCCAGTCGAGCCCCTGGACCATGTCGTCCGAAGTGACGGTGCTGCTGTTGCTGGCGATCAAGACGAAGCCGTGCGACGCGATCGCGCCCAGCAGCCCGGGATACAGGTCCGGCGTCGTCGTGATGCCATTGCCCCACGTCGCGACGGGATGCTTGAACCCGTTCGCGCCCAGGGTAGCCGGCCGCCACATCGTGAATGCGCTCATGGGGCCAGTGTTGGCCACCGCGATGGGCTGAAAAGGCCCGTTAGCCCCGTAATCCGTGACGGCGGGCAAGGTCTGACCGCAGCCCTTGTCAGAGGCGGGCGGACCGGATTGCGTGCCTGTGCCGGTTCCCGTGCCAGTACCGGTCCCCGTGCCTGTGCCGGTCCCCGTGCCGACGACGCTGCCCGAGTCCGCCTTCGCGCCCGCGTCGGACTTCGTGCTGCCCTTGCCCGCATCGCGCTCGCTGCCCGCGCTTCCGGAGTCGCTGCCTGCGCCGCTCTTGCCGGCGTCGGTCTTGCCAGCGTCGTGCTTGCCTGCGTCCGCTTTGCCAGCGTCGTGCTTCGTGTCGCTGTCGTCGTCTGCGCTGTCGTCGTCTGCGCTGTCGTCTGTGCTCGCGCTATCGTCGGTCGAGTCCGAATCGTCGCCGCTCGCCGTGTCGCTGCTCTTCGCCCCGCCGCAACCGAGGAGGGCGAGCGCGCATACTCCGTAGGCAACTCTGCTTCGCCACATGACGGAACCTCTCCAACGCGCGCCGCAGGTAGGAAAACGGCGCGCTCGGCTGCAGGCTAACGGCTTCGTCTGCGCCGAAGCAAGCGATGTTCCGCGTTATTTTTCAGCCATTTTCTCGTGCTGACGTGAAATTCGTTCGTGCCCGCCGCGCGGTGGCACGCGACCCCGCGTGGGATCGACGGCCAGTGCGCCAGCCGCTAGAAATCGTCCGTGAAGGTGCGCATCGAGAATGTGTTGCGGGTGCGGCCGGAGATCTTCTGGACGCGCTTGTTTTTCGCGCCCGACTACAATGAAGGGCTCTATCGCGCGCTGCGCTTCGAGAGCTACGAGGTGATCGCGCTCGAGCGCCACGAGGACGGGCGCATCCGCCGCGTGCTGCGCGCAGAGCCGCCGCTGAGCGGTCCACCGCTGGTGCGGCGCGCCCTGAAAGGTCGGTTGGCTTACGCGGAGGAGGGCGTCTACGACCCGACCCGCGGCATCTGGGAGTTCGTGAACCGCGCGGACGTCCCGCTGGGCAGCACGCAGGTGGCGGGGGCGATCCGTGTGCATCCGCACGCGCGCGGGCTGGCCCATGTGGTCGATCTCGAGGTGAGCGTCTCGGCGCTCGGGCTCGGCGCGCTGATCGAGCGGGCGATCGAGAGCAGCACGCGTGAGAGCTACCGCATGACCGCGGCGTATACCGACGAATACGCCGCGCGCCACGGTTTGCTGGCGTAGGCCGAACCCGCGTCAGCTCCCGCGCGCACCTGCATTCCAGCGCACACACGCGTCGTGCAGCACGGCGAGCTGCTCGAACAGCTGATCCACGCGGCCGCCCGGCTCGAGCGGGCCGGCCTGCGCGATGGCGAGCGGAGCCGGCGCGCGGTGTTGCGCGATCGCGGATTGGAGATCGCTGAGCGCGCGCTCGAACTCTCCGCGGTGTTCCGTGAGCTCGCGCTGCGCGCTCGCGCCTTCGGCGGTCGCCAGCGCGATCAGACCGGAAGCGAGCCGGTGCGCGTACAGGATGAGGCTCAACACAGCCTCCCCTTCCGCTGCCCCGAAGCCCGCCTCCGCCAGCAGTCGCTGGTAGGATGCCTCCGCGTTCAGCAACGCTAGCCCGAGGCGCCGCCGCGCGGCGTGCAGCGCCACGGCCGACGGCCGCTCGGCGGAGGCCACCCAGAGCAGCTGGCGCAGCGCCGTCAACGCGCGCACCATGAGCGGACCGAACTGATCGCGCTCGGAGAGCGGAAAGACGAAGCGAGTCGCGAACAGCGCGATCACGGCGCCCAGCGACGTGTTGATCACGCGCACACCCGCGAGCTCTTCATGACCCGCGTGCATGTCGGCGATGAGCACGAAAGCCGGCGTCAGGAAGACCGCGAATGCCCCGTAGTTGAGCGGCAGGAGCGCCACCCCCAACGCCACGAACGCGAACACGAACAGCACGAGTGCGCGCGGCTCGTGCACGTAGTTCGCCACGCATAGCGCGACGCCGGCGCCCACGATCGTGCCGAACACGCGCTGGAGCGCTTTGGCCCAAGTGGCCGGTCCGTGCGGCTGCAGGATGACGAGCGCAGTCAGCGTCGCCCAATAGCCGTACGCGAGCCCGAGCAGATGGGTGGCCAGCTCGGCCACCGCCGTCGTGAACGAGGCGCGCAGCGCATGCCGGAACGTGGCCGAAGCCAAGGTGAGCTGGTCGCGCACGAGCGAGAGGCGCGAGGCGTCCGTGGAGAGCTCGCTCGGATCGCTGCGGCTCGCGCGC
Source organism: uncultured Polyangiales bacterium (assembly GCA_964651185.1). Classification (GTDB taxonomy): domain Bacteria; phylum Myxococcota_A; class Polyangia; order Polyangiales; family DASUME01; genus DASUME01. The sequence goes on along the minus strand of CAZYWR010001490.1, from coordinate 434 downwards.
TGCAGCGCGGGGTGCTCGCTCGCTTGCGCCAGCTCGAGAAGGCGCGCGAGGCGTTCGAGCGCTCGTCCGAGCACGCGCGGCACGAGCTCGCGCGGCGAGCGCGCGAACGGCTCGATCCGGCGCGCCAGCTCTAGCAGCGCATGCGGCAGCGGCTCGAGCGGCAGAAACCGCTCCGATTCCACGGCGTCGGCCACGCGCGTCAGCTCATGCGCGCTGAGCCGGGCGGCAGCCTCGAGCCATCCGGTGCGCTCGCGCGGTTCGGGACTCTGTTCACGTTCGCTGGCCGCCGGCGCTGGTGGTTTCGAAACGTCGCTCGCCGTCGGCGCCCCGGCGAGCGGCGCAGACGGTTCGAGCGCGAGCCCGTCTTCGAGCGCCACCAGCGCCCCGAACAACAGATCGGCCGCCTCGAGCAGCGCGACCAGTTGCTCGCCGCG
>CAZYWR010001489.1:0-3496 GCA_964651185.1 uncultured Polyangiales bacterium | reverse complement strand
CGAGCTCGGGACGGCGCTGCATGCGGGCGGCGCGGAGGTGATCGCGGATCGGACGCAGCTACGCCAGCTGCTAATGAACCTGGTGGGCAATGCGGTGGACGCGACGCGCGGCCACGGAGCCCACGTGTGCGTTCAGACGGCCGTCGAGTTCTTGGACGTCGCGACGGCGCGCGGGCGCGGCGCGGCGCGCGGCGGGCGCTTCCTCGTGCTCACGGTGGTCGACGTCGGGCGAGGCATGGACAAGCGCACGCTTGCGCACGCGCTGGAGCCCTTCTTCACCACCAAAGAGCAGGGAAAGGGGACTGGCCTCGGTCTCTCCATGTGTCAGGCCATCGCGCAGCGGACGGAGGGCTTTCTCACCGTAGAGAGCGAGCCCGGCCGCGGCACGACGTGCCGCGCCTACCTGCCGCTCGCCGCAGTGCCCACCATCCTAGGCGAACCCACCGCGCGCGCTGCGGCGCCTGACGACGGCGCGCACTTGTTTACGAGCGCGCTCGTGGTCGAAGACGATCCCATCATCCGCGAGCTCATGCTCCTCGCGCTCGAGCCGATTGCGCTGCACGTGCAGGCGGTGGCGACCACGGACGCCGCGGCGCGGATCGCAGCCAGCGAGGCGGTCGATCTGTTGGTCACGGACGGCAACCTCGCGGATGGCTCGGGTCGCGTGCTCGCGCGTAGCTTGCGCGCGGCGCGGCCCGCGTTGCGCGTGTTGTTGGTATCGGGTTCGCTCGAGGAAGCGCCGGAGTTCGACGCCACGCTGCCCAAGCCCTTCACCATGGAAGCGTTGCGCGACGCCGCCGCGAGCCTGGCCCGCTGCTGAACGGAGCGACCGCGGCCGACCTTCTCGGGCGCGCCACCGAGGCGCGCTCCGCGGCTCCGGGGCGTTCATGCTCGCCGTGGAGCCGCCACGAGCCCGCCGATCAGGTCGGCATACGCGTAGAGGGAGCACAAGCTGAGATAGCGGCTGCGTACGCGCCCCTGGGCGGCTTTCCCCAAGCTCGTGGCCAGCTCGGGGTTCGACAGCACACGTTGCAGGAGCTCCGCGAACCCGCGCTCGTCGCGCGGGTCGTCGAGCAGGAGACCCGAGACGCCGTGCTCGATCTGGTCTTGAATCCCGCCGACGCGGGAGGCGATGACGGGTTTGGCCTTCCACATCGCCTCCGCCACGGTGAGGCCGAACCCCTCTTGCAGGCTCTTTTGCACGACGACCGTCGCTTGGCGCTGCAGGGCATTGATGATAGCCGCGTTTTGCTGCGCGTCGCGCATCGGCAAGCTGGCCAGCTCGGCCCGGCGCCGCACCTCGTGCGGCAGCGCTCGATACGCGGTCAGCACTTCCCCGAAGACCTTGGCTCCTTCGGGATCGTCAGCGACCGCGTTCACGTTCGGGCCCGCCAAAATCAACCGCGCCTTTCCGCCCCCGCACACGAACCGTGCGAAGCCTGCGAGCACGCCGACGTGATCTTTGAGCCGATCCCAGCGGGAGACTTGCGTGACGAGGGGCTCATCTTTGCGCCAGGCAGGCCCGAGCCGCACCACGTCCGCCGCGTGCGTCACCTCTCCTAGCGCGCCGTCGTCGCGCCGGAATGCAGGGGCGGCGTCTTCGCGTAGCACACCGCTATCGAGCAACCCCGTGTGGATCAAGATGGCCATCTGGGCGGCGCTCGAGAGCTCTTGGTTTTTGGGCGAGAGGGGATCGATCGTCGGGGCTATCACCTTCGCCTCGCTCGCGCGCGAGCGCGGAACGTGCGCCGCGCGCGTGAACACCAGGCGCTCCGCGCACGCGATGTACGGCGCCAAAAAGGCCATCGCAGCATCTGCGCGGGGATTCGGCTGATCGCTTCCGATATGGCAGCGCCAGATCACGCGCAGGCCACGGCGGGCGAGCTCGGGGCCGAGCCCCGCGGTCTGCGGATCATGCAACACCACGACGTCGCGGGACCCGGCGTGCGCCGCGAGCTGCTGCGCGTTTTCGTGCGCCGTGCGCTCGTAGAGATCGCGCTCAGCCGCTCCGAAGGCCGGCCCCGGCACGCCATGGAGGGCATTGTGGAGGCGCTTGGTGACCTGAAAGAACTCCGGTTCGCCGCCGATCACGGCCCAGCGACAGTCGATCCCGAGACCCCGCGCATACCCCACGAGCGAGCGCAGCAGTTCTGCCACACCGCCCCCGTGCGCGGTCGAGTTCACGTTCCAGATCGCGACCCCCGCCAACGCGTGGGATAAGTGTTCGGCCGTGTTGTGCGCACGCGCGATCTCCGCGTCGCCATACAGCTGCGCCATGGGATCGATGGCGCGCGCGGCGACCTCTATGATCTGGAGCGGGCACATGAGCTAGCATGCAGCAACACTCGTGCCGGCGTGCTCTCTCTGGATGCGCTCCCTGGCCGCTAGCCGCGCATCGCGGGGCGCAGCTTGATCCCGAGGAAATCAGCGATCTTTTGCGCCTGGGGGCGAGGGATCTGTGGCAGCCGCTCTTCGACGACCGCCCGGGCGCGCGCGTGGGGCTCGCCCTTGAGCGCCGGGAGCACGATCTCGGTCCAGCGCACCAACAGTTTCGGCTCGGCCTCGCCCAAGGCGCGCGCGAGGGCCGGCTCGAGGCGCTTCTGGTAGGCCACCGAAGCCGTGCATAGCCCCGCGAACGTACGCACCAGACCGTCTTTGCCTTCGTCGGTGGTCTGCTCCCAGTTGTGGGTCAGGAGCGGCAGCTGCTTCGCGACCTTGGCCGGGGCGATGCGCGACAGCGGCGCGAGCGCGGCCGCGCTGCTCGCCACCACACGCTTGTTCTTGGACACCAACAGACGCGCGAAGCGTTCGATCAGAGGCACGAGCAGCTCGGGTTTGGCCTCGGCCAGCTCCTGCATCAGCCGTGCGGCCTGATTGGCGGTGGCTTCGCGGTCGTCCTCCAGCGCTGCCATGTGCCGCAGCACGGCCTGCGTGTCGTTGGCGACGATCAGCTCCTGAGCCAGGGCTTGCACCGCGCTCGGCGCTTTGTCCCGCTTCGGCTCCTTCGGCTCGCCGTTCTCTTCGGCGGGGCTCACGAGCGCCGCGGCGCCGTTCGCGTTCGCGCTCGCCTTGAGCGCCGAATTTTTGCGCTCGGCCGCGGGGCCGGCGGGAGCAGGCTTCTTGTTCGCTTTGGTGGGACTCATGGCGATTCGCCGCAGGAAGGAGGAGCGCCGCGCGACGGCGCGGGCGATGGCGCCGGCGGCCGCGACGACGAGCTGGAGGAGCGATCGTGATCGAGCGCCGCGATGAGTTTCGGGAGCGAAACGTCGTAGCGGTAGGCGGTCCCCATGTGGCCCCCGTCGAACTCTTCGTGATGGACCGCTACCCCCGCGCGGAGCAATCGCTCGGCGAGCAAGCGCGCCCCAAACTGCAAACCATACTCATCGAACTTACCAGCGTCGAGAAAAACGAGGCGCGCGTCGCGCAGCCCGCACGCTCGTTTATCCTCCGCGCGCACGACCGGGTCGTGCGCTTTTGGGTCCGCGCGCACGACCGG
>CAZYWR010001488.1:0-4571 GCA_964651185.1 uncultured Polyangiales bacterium | reverse complement strand
TTTGTAGGGGGTGTTGCGCTACTTTTGTTTCTTGCGGGTGGCCCTGCGCGCGGCCGAGCTCGCGGCGGCCCGCGGCGAGGTGCCGATCGGCGCGGTCGCAGTGCTCGACGGCCAGATCATCGGCCGCGGTCACAACCTGCGCGAGACCTCGCGCGACCCGAGCGCGCACGCCGAGCTCATCGCCATGCGCGCGGCCGCGGCCTATCTCGCGAGCTGGCGGCTCATCGACGTGCATCTATACGTGACGCTCGAGCCCTGCCCGATGTGCGCCGGCGCGATCGTCAACGCGCGCGTGCCGCGGTTGGTGTACGGCGCCGACGATCCCAAGGCCGGAGCGGTGCGTACGCTCTATCGTCTGCTCGAAGATCCGCGCTTGAATCATCGGGCTGAAGTGTCTGCAGGCGTTCTTGCAGACGAGTGTGCAGCGAAGCTCAGCGCGTTCTTCGGAGCCTTGCGCGTAAGGCGCTGAGATCCAGCGCTTCGTCGAAAGCCGCGGGAAGGGCAAGGCGAAGTGCCCGGGCGAATTCGGGTGCTGTGATCTGTCGGCGCTCGTGGGCGCGTCGCTTTCGCTGTGCTTTGCGCCGGCGCAGCTGGTCGATGGAGCCTGCCGGCCGGAATGTTGGTGACGCCCTGACGAAGCTGCTCAGCAGGTTCCTTCCAGCTCTCCTGCTCACGGCGGCGACCGCGCATGCCCAAACGCCCGCGACTACCGGCCCGCGAGCGCCGCGCAGCCGAGCGCCCGCGCAGCCGAGTGCCGCGCAGCCGAGTGCGACCAACTCGAGTATCATCCGCACCGCCGCGAACGATATTCGGACTATAACCAACCGCTCCATTGGTTGGGATCGAGCTCGAGCGTATCTACATGGAGTGGGCGACGCTCAGCTATCTGACGATCCGCGTCGGACGGTCTCCGGGTTGGCGCCCGGAGGCGGGGTCACTAGCAACCTGAAAGTCCTGCGGCAGTACGACTCGTTGTCGTTCGCGCCCGACTTCGTGTGGAAGTATCAGGGCGCGCACGTGCAGGCCGAATGGATCGGCTCGCGCACGACTTATACCGACAGCTCGCGCCAATAAAGTCGCGTCGCGCAGCGTAGGCGACGGTCTTCGCAAGCGGGCTTGCAGACGAACATACAGCGCAGCAGCCTGTTCTATGCGCTGTGGGCGCAGTGCTGATCGTGAGCGCCTTCGATGCTCAGATTTGGTAACGAGCGCCGAACGCCGCCTCGCAGAACTGCGAGTCGCGCCACGAAAATAACTTGAACCGTAAGCTGGCTCTGTAGAACACTCGCGGTTCGGAAACAAAACGCATGCAGCCCAGGGGCGCTGCATCTCGCGATCTTCAGCGTTGACGCGCAGCAGCAGAGGCCGCCGCCCTGCAGGGTAGTACGCGCGCGTCACCGTGGGTGGCCGAGCTGCCAGGGAGATCTGAGTGCGCGGCTCGAGAAGCGGTCTCAGGTGGGGGAAACAGACATGTCGCTGAAACGAGCGATAGCAACGCAGACACTCAGAAGGCGCGAGGCGTCGAGCGGAGGAGCCGCGCTCGCCGCTCTCCTCCTCTGGTCCGGTTGCCTCGTCGACGAAGATCATCGTTGCGACGCCAATCAGGTGCTGGTCAAGGGGAGCGGGCCCTCGAACGACTCGTGTATTTGCGCGCCGAACGCGGTTCCGGATGCACGAGGTTACGGCTGCGCCCCGTGCGGTGCGAACGAGATCGCATCGAACGACAAATGCGCATGCGCGGCAGGCTACGCGCGCAGCGCGGATACCGCACCTTGTGAAAAGGTCGCCGTGGGCGCGCCTTGTACCGGCAACGAAGGCTGTTCCGACCCCTTCCCTTACTGCGCGACCGACGGTGCAGAACGCTATTGCAGCGTGCAGAACTGCAGCGCGACCAGCTGCCCGACTGGCTACGCCTGCGAGCAGACGGGCAGCACGAGTTACTGCGCGAAGCTGCCAGAGGGGCTCGGTCAGGCCTGCACGAGCGACACGGATTGTGCGAGCGGTGAGGCCAAGACCTGCGACACGATGCAGTCGCATAGCTGCATTCTCACGGGCTGTGCGGTCGGCCAAACGACGTGCCCAGGTTACTGGGGGTGTTGTGATGTCAGCGCGCTCTTAGGGTCGCCGTTCTCATTCTGCGCGGCGCCCGACGCACTCAAGGCGGATGGGTCTTGCCCCTACGGCACGAAGGTGACGCCATGAGAGCTCGCATCGTCATGCTCGGCGTCCTTCTCGGCGCCAGCTCCGCGCGCGCGCAGGCGACGCCCGCGCCGGGCGAGGCCTTTCCGCCCGCGCCAGTACCGCCCGAAGCTGCTCCGGCTAGCGCTCCCGACGCCCCCGCTTCGAGCGGCGCGCCCGAGGCGCCCCCGGAGGGAGTCACCGCCGCGCCCGAGGCGAGGGCCGCGGAGATGTCAACGGCTGATGCCGCCGCTCTCAGCGGCGAGATGACGGAGGCCGAGCTGCTGGAGCTTGGCCTCGGCACGAATCAGCCCGCCGTCGACACGAGTGTCCGGCTCTCGGGGTTCATGGACTTCGGCATGGTGGTCGGTCTCAACGACATCGCGAAATCCGGGAACGTCAACGACCGCTCCTTCGCGATCGGTAACCTCAACCTATACATCACGAAGAACATCACCGAGACGGTTCGGACGATGGCGGAGATTCGCTTTTTGTACCTGCCGAATGGAGCGACCAACGGTGCATTAGGGGCGACGACGAATTACACGACCACCGCGGACTACGCGGACTTTCAACGCACGCTCCACTGGGGCGGCGTCGAGATCGAACGCGTCTACTTGGAGTGGGCAGCCTCCCGCTATCTGACCATTCGCGGTGGACAGTTCTTGACGCCCTATGGTGTATGGAACGTCGACCACGGTACGCCCACGATCATTCCAGCGGCCAAGCCATACGTGATCGGCATCGGCTTCTTCCCCGAAAGGCAGACTGGCCTCGAGCTGTACGGTCGCACCGAGATCGGCAGCTACAGCGACTTCGGCTATCACTTAACGCTCTCGAACGGCACCGGGCTCGCCAACGAGTGGCAGGACTTGGACAAGAACAAAGCGGTCGGGGGCCGTGCGTTTTGGGAGTACCGGCGGTTCGGCGAGCTGCGTGTGGGCGGTTCCGCTTACTACGGTCGCAATACTGACGGAGTCAGGCAGCTTAACTACTCCAATGGCAATCTCGGCACGGTCGTCAACGTCAACAGCCAATCGGACGTGCTGGCGTTGGCTCTGGACACGGTCTGGAAGTACCGAGGCTTTCACCTGCAGTGGGAGTGGGTCAGCGCGCAGCGTAAGTACACGACGAAAGGGCGCACGGGAACACCCGCGGCGACTGGTGGTACCGCGTTTCCGGTCGACGCTTTCAACTGGGGCACGTATGCCCTCGCCGGCTATCGCTTCGAATGGTTCGGCGTGATGCCGTTCGTGATGTACCAGTACTTCACGCAGCAGGATAACTTCGACGACAAGGGCTGGAGCTTCGGCCTCAACATTCGGCCGATTGATGCGCTGGCCATCAAGGTGCAGTACGATAACGAAAAGCTGAACTTCAACAGCCAGCGGTTTAAAGATCTGTATTTCCAGGCTGCGTGGGCGTTTTGAGGATGATGAACATGACACGCCATCTTCCCCGAATCGTATGCGCTCTGCTGCTCGTCCTGGCGCTGACCCCGATGTTCGGCCGCGGCGCGCGCGCTGCTGGCAAGCCGCTGGTGGTGATCGTGGGCGCCTCCGTGCCGCTCAAGGACATCAGCCTCGCCCTTTTGCGCCGTGCTTTTCTGGGCGAAGCGGCTGAGTACACCTCCGGCAAGCGCCTCATCCCGATTAACCACCCGCCGGCCACGCCCATGCGCGACCAGTTCGACAAGGTGGTGCTCGGGCTCAAGCCTGAAGAAGTGGGGCGCTTTTGGATCGACCGGCGCATCCGCGACCAGCCGCCGCCGCCCAAGACGGTGCCGAGCGTGGAGCTCGCGGTGCGCATCGTGATGTCGCTGCCGGGCGCCATCTCCTACGTCACGCAAGACATGGTCAACGACAAGGTCCACGTGCTCACGATCGACGGGAAGGCCGCCGGCCAGCCCGGCTACGTGCTGCAGCAGTAAAGCGACTGCGCGCCGCCATCGGCTATCGGCCCTGCGTGCGCAGAAAGAATGGTGGCCCCGCCACACGCTGAACACCGCGACCGTTGCTCCCTTCCGGGCCTGGCGGGGTTGACGGGACAGCGTTGGCAGGACCAAAGGCGCGCGCTCGCGAGCGCACGAACAAACCGTTAGCGAGTGGGCGGAGAGAGAGGGATTCGAACCCTCGGTGCCTTTTGGGCACACACGATTTCCAGTCGTGCACCTTCGACCACTCGGTCATCTCTCCTAGGCGACGGGGCCTTCGGCGGAGGGCATGGGATTCGAACCCACGGTACCCTTGCGGGCACACCGGATTTCGAATCCGGCGCCTTAAACCACTCGGCCAACCCTCCGCGGCCGAAGTTAGCAAAGGGTCCCAGGGTGTCAAAGCTTGTGTTTTCGCCTGGGAGCGCGGGCGGGCGGGTTTCGTCAATCGCCGCCGGCG
>CAZYWR010001487.1:0-4546 GCA_964651185.1 uncultured Polyangiales bacterium | reverse complement strand
CGGCGGGCGGCGCGGGCGCGAGAGGCGCAGCGTCGGGCGTCGCCGCGGGCGCGGCCGGCTCTGCGAGCGACGGCGTGGCGGACTGTGCCGCCACCCTACCCGCTAGCAGGCAGACCACGACGACGGTGGCGCAGCGAACCCCCATCCGAGACACCCCGCGCGAGTCTGGCACTTTCGATCGCAATTCGGGCCAACAATTTGAGCCGAGCGCATTCATCGTCCGAGCGCGCTTCAGAGTCGTTCTCGGGGCGCACTCCAGTCCGGTGTGTGGCGCTTTGCATCACGCCCCCGAAACGGGGACAAGAGCGCGCCGCCGGCGGGCGTGCAGCAGAACGATGCGCCGCCCAGAACCGGAACCCGCAGTCTTCGCTCATTGCCGCTTGCCGGTCAGGCACGAAGGTGTTGGAGTCAAACAGGCCATGGCCACGCCTCTGCGCCTGCTGCTGCTCGAAGATTCCGAGGATGACGAGTTGCTTGTGTTGAGCGCGTTGCGCGCCGCCGGCTACGCGCCCGTGCACCGGCGCGTCCACTCGCGCGAGCAGATGGAAGCGGCCCTGCGCGAGGGGCCCTGGGACCTGATTATCTCGGACTACTTCATGCCTGAGTTCGACGCGCCGCGCGCCCTGGCGGTGGCCAAGACCCTGGCGAGCGATCTTCCCTTCATCATCGTCTCCGGCTCGGTGGGCGAGGAGCTGGCCGTCGGCGCCATGAAGGCAGGTGCGCACGACTACGTCATGAAAGATGCGCTCGCGCGCCTCGCGCCCAGCGTCGAACGCGAGCTGCGGGAATCGCGCGAGCGGCGCGAGCGGCGACTTGCGTACGAAGCGGCCGAGCAAGCCAGACGCGAACAAGCCCGCGCCGAGGCCGCGAGCCAGGCCAAGAGTCTGTTCGTCGCCAACATGAGCCACGAGCTGCGCACGCCGCTCAACGCGATCATCGGCTTCTCCGAGCTCCTGATCGAGGGCATCGCCGGCGACCTGCAGCCCAAGCAGCACGAGTACGTGCAGCACGTGCTCGAAGCCGGGCGCCACCTGTTGACGTTGATCAGCGACGTCTTGGACCTGTCCAAAGTGGAAGCGGGCCGCATGGAGATCAGCCGCGAGCCGGTCGAGCTGCGCAGCGTGTGCGAGCTCGTGCACAACACCGTGCTGCCGTTGGTGGCCAAGAGCGGCGTGCTGCTGACCGTGTCGATCCCGGCGGACTTGCCGCCGCTGAGCGCCGATCCGCTACGGCTCAGGCAGATCCTGTACAACCTGCTCTCGAATGCCATCAAGTTCACGCCCCACGGCGGGCACGTCTCGGTGCAGGCGCGCGCGCTCGGCAATATGGTCGAGATCGCCGTGCGTGACACCGGCATCGGCATGCGCAACGAGGATCTGCCGCGCCTCTTTCAGGAGTTCGAGCAGGTCACGGCGCAGGGCCAAGAGCGCGGCGGCGGCACGGGTCTCGGTCTGGCGCTGACCAAGCGGCTGGTCGAGCTGCACGGCGGCTCGATCAGCGTCCAGAGCCAGCCCGGCGCCGGCTCCTTGTTCGCCGTGAGTCTGCCGATTCACGCGCCCGCACAAGCGACGCTCGAGAGCCCGCCCGCACGTGCCGCAGCCCGCGCTGGCGCGGCCCTCGACCCCGGCCCGCACGCGAGCATCCTGCTCGTGGAGGACGATCCGTACAGCGAGCGCCTCGTCACCCAAGCTCTGGAGCACTGCGGACACCAGGTGATGCAGGCGACGAGCCTGAACGAAGCCAAGGCGCTGCTCGAGAAATCGCCGGCGCTCGTGCTCACGGGCGTGTCGTTGCCGGGCGGGATCGGCGAGATGATCCTCGACGAGGTGCGCCGCCATCCCAAGCTGCACGGCCTGCCCGTGGTCGCGTTGGCCGCGCTCGCGATGCAGGGCGATCGGGAGCGACTCTTGGCGTCCGGCTTCGATCGCTACCTGAGCAAACCGATCGGTCTGCGCGAGCTGATCCACGAGGTGGAGTCGCTCCTCGAATGCCGCAGTTGACGGCGCCCGCACTTCGTTCACCCACGAGCCCGACGCCGTGCAACGCAGCCTCCGAACCAAACTGCTCGCGATCCTAGCGGTCGTCAGCCTCTCGTTCGTGGTGCTGATCGTCGGGGGCGCCCTCAGTGAGGAGCGCGTCGAGCGGCAGCTCGCTCTGATCGCGGAGCGCTACGTGCCGAAACTCGAGCTCGGTCCGAAGCTCGAGGCGCAGCTCGAACAGCTGCGCCGCGCGTTTCAAGACGCCGTCTCGGCCCAGGATCTGCCGGCGCTCGAGGCCACCCACGCGCTCCAAGACGAGCTCCTCGCCCGCATCGCTCGAGCGGGCGGCGCGATCGGGCAGCTCGAGGCCGCGGCGCTCAAATCGGCGGTCGAGGACTACTACGGCGCGGCGTACGATGTCTCGCGCCGGCTTCTGGCCGCCGAAGCGGGCGAAGCGCTGCTCGACGCCATGGCCGTCATGCAAGCGCGGCACATGCGCGCGTCACAGCTGCTCAAGCGAGCCGCCTGGTTCGACCAGCGAGAGCTCGGGCGCGCCTTCGCAGAGGCGGCCGCCGCGCAGGCCTCCGCCAAGCGGCTGCGCGTGCTGGTCGGAGTCGGCTGCCTAGCCTTGGTGCTGCTGCTTTTCATGTGGCTGAGCCAGCAGATTTGGCGGTCGCTGGCCGAGCTCCGCGCCGGCTTCGCGCGCTTCGGCAAGGGCGAGTTCGGCACGCCCATCCACGCGCACGGGCGCGACGAGTTCGCGGAGCTCGCGCGGGCGGCCAACCAGATGGCCGAAAGCCTCGGGCAGCTGATCGCCGAGCGGGACCGCGCCGACTGGCAGAAGGGCGGCTACGCCGGCCTGCTGCGCGAATTGCAGGGCGACATGGAACCGCATGAGGTCGCCAGCCAGGCGGTGCGCTTCCTCGCCCGTTACTTGAGCGCGCCGGCCGGCGCGCTCTACGCGTTCGACGACGAAGGCGCGCTCGCGCTGCTCGGCCAATACGCCGCCTCGGGCGTGCAGGCGGACGCTCGCCCGCCCGCGCGCTTTCTGCCGGGCGAAGGGTTGATCGGACAAGCCGCGCGCGAACGCGAACTTACGGTCGTGAGCTCGCTGCCCGACGACTACTTGCGCATCCGCTCCGCGCTCGGAGAAGCGCGGCCGAGCGCGCTAGGACTCTTGCCTCTGGTGCATGTCGGCAAGGTGATCGGGGTGCTCGAGCTAGCCGTGTTCGGTGGCTGGCCGGAGGCGTTCAGCAGCCTGTTGGGGTCGGTGCGCGAGACCTTGGCGATCACCCTCGAGGTGGCGCGCACGCGCGCGTCGGTGCGCGCGCTGCTCGCAGAAACCCAACAACAAGCGGCGCGCTTGAGCGCCCAGGAAGAAGAGCTGCGCGCGGCCAACGAGGAGCTCCAGGTGCAACAAGAGGAGCTGCGCGAGATGAACGCCGCGCTCGTGCAGCGGACCGACCTGCTCGCGAGCCAGCGCCTCGAGTTGGAACGCAAAAACCGCGAGCTGAATGAAGCCCAGGGCAACCTGCAGAAGAAGGCCGAGGAGCTCGCCACCGTGAGCGCCTACAAGTCGCAATTCCTCGCCAACATGTCGCACGAGCTGCGCACGCCGCTCAACAGCATGTTGCTGCTCTCGAGCCTGCTCGCGGACAACGAGGCGCGCAACTTGAGCGATCGTCAGGTCGAATACTGCAAGACCATCCATCAGGCCGGCAAGGATCTGCTCGCCCTGATCAATCAGGTGCTGGACCTGTCGAAGGTGGAGGCCGGAAAGCAGGAGCTCCGCCTCGAGCCGACGCAACTCCAGAGTCTGTCGTCTTACGTTCGCCGCATGTTCGAGCCGCTCGCGCGCGACAAGGGCCTCGAGCTCGCCGTGGAGCTCGAGACCTCGGGTCTGCCCGAAACGATCACCACGGATCCGCGCAGGGTCGAGCAGATCTTGAACAACTTGCTCGGCAACGCCGTGAAGTTCACGGAGCACGGCCGGATCGGCGTGCGCATCGGCCGCCCGCCGTCCGACGCCGTGCTGAGGCGCCCCGAGCTGCGCAAAGAACAATGCGTGATGATCGCCGTCTCCGACACCGGCATCGGGATCGATCGCGCGCACCAAGAGCGCATCTTTGTCCCTTTCGAACAGCTCGAGGCGAGCCCCGATCGCCGCTACGGCGGCACCGGCCTCGGACTCACGATCGCGCGCGAGCTCGCCGCCTTGCTCGGGGGCGAGCTCCAACTAGCGAGCGCGCCCGGGCGTGGCAGCACCTTTTCGCTGTACCTCCCTTTCGCCGCGCCTGATCGGTCGAGCGCGCCCGCCCAGGCAGTGGCGTCCATACGACGCGATCCCGGCGAGCGATCTCCACCCACTCCGGAGCGCCCCGCGCAGGACGCGCCGCTGCCGAGCAGCGAACGCGCGCCCGAGGTGCTCATCATCGAAGACGACCCGGCCTTTTGCACGGCGCTCGGCGAAGTGCTGCAGAGCCAAGGACTCAGCTACGAGATCGCCTCAGACGGAGCGACCGGACTGCGCGTCGCCAAGACAAAGAGGCCGCACGGCATCGTGCTCG
>CAZYWR010001486.1:0-2948 GCA_964651185.1 uncultured Polyangiales bacterium | reverse complement strand
CCCGATCGCGCTCAAGCGGGTGGAGAAGCTGTTCTGCAAGAACGAGCGCGCCGTCCTCCGCACCACGCTCGACGCCAGCGGCCACACGATCGCGATCGTGCCCGTGGCCGCGATCTTGATCGCCAGCATCCGTCTGCACTTCCTCGACGTGCTGCTGCACCTCGATCATCCGGGGCCGAATGTGATTCCGTGCCGCGCGTCCTTTCGCAAGGGAGAGGAGATGGGCTGGTTTCAGCACGGCTCGACGATCTTGGTCTTCGCGCCCGAGGGATTCGAGCTCGCGCGCGGTGTGCATGCGGGCATGCGCATCCGCGTCGGCGAGCCACTCTTGCGCTTGCCGCTGACGTAGTCCCGGCCGCCTGAGAGCAGCCAGGCCCGTCGCTCGGGCATCGTCTTTGGCGTTCGGGCACGGCCACGACAGAGGCTCTGCGCCGTGCGGCCGCTCGCTCACACCGCGCCCACCTCGGCCGCGGGCTCTGCGCGCGCCTCCTCGACCGCCGGGGCCGCGGCGGGCAGACGCTGCACCATGGGCACGAGGTGCGCGCGGAAGATGTCGTGACACGCCTTCAGCGTGTAAGGGACCGTGCTGGCGCGTGCGGCCTGACGCGAGCACTGGATCGCGCGCAGGCAGCCCTGCAACAGGTCGTCGCCGACCGTGCCATTCACGCCATCTTCGATCAGATCGATCGGCCCCGGCGCGGGGACCGAGGCGACCGGGAGCCCGGACGCGAGCGCCTCCAGGATGACGTTGCCGAAGGTCTCGCTGCGCGAGGGGAAGACGAAGCAGTCGGCGCTCGCAAAGTGCGCGGACAGCTCCTCGCCGAAGCGCCAACCGCGGAACACGGCATCGGGGAAGCGGCGCCCGAGCTCCTCGCGCGCCGGGCCGTCGCCGACCACGACCTTACTCCCGGGCAGCTCGAGCGCGAGAAAGTCTTCGACGCGCTTTTCCGCCGCCACGCGCCCGACGTAGAGCCAGATCGGGCGCGGCAGGCCTTCATAGGTCGCGAGCCGGCGGTGCTCGGGCGAAAAGCGCTCGATGTCCACGCCGCGCGGCCAGCGCACGAGCTTTTGCCCGATGCGCTGGGCGTCGAGCTCGCGGATGAGCGAGTGCGTCCCCACGAGCGTGTGCTCGGCGGCGCGATGAAACCAGCGCTCGATCGCGTACGTGAAGCGCAGCGGGACCCCGAAGCGCGCTTCGAGGAACTCCGGAAAGCGCGTGTGAAAGCTGGTCGTGAAGCGCATTCGCCTGCGGCGCAGCCAGCCGTTGACCCAAAAGCCCAAGGGGCCCTCGGTGGAGATGTGGATCGCGTCCGGTCCGAACGCGCGAATGCGCGGCAGCGCGCGCCAGGGATCCCAGGCGATCCGATAATCAGGATCGGACGGCAGCGGGACGGTCCGATGCGCGTCTGGCGAGATGACGAGCACCTCCGTGCCGTGTGCCTCCAGGTCCCGCACGAGCCGCGCGAGCGTGTGCACGACCCCGTTCGTCTGCGGATGCCAGGCATCCGTCACCAGCGCGAGCCGCCTCAAGGCTGCACCGCCGCTGCCGAGCAAACGCCATCGCGACGTCCTGCGAAGTACGCAGGCGCTTTTCGATTCTGCAGCATGGCGTCTCTTTTCGCGCGCAATCGGCACGAACCGCTGACTGCCATGCAAACTTTGGGTGTCTTCGTATGACGCAGCGGAGCGCGCGCGTCAGCGCGATTTCTTGGCAGCGAGCTCGAGCAAGAGCTGCTTGAGCGCGGGCGCCACGTTGTCGGCGAGGCGCTCGTGTCCAGCGCGCGTGGGATGCAGGCCATCTTCGAGGTTCAGATCGGGGACGCCCGCCACGCCCGCCATGAAGAACGGCACGTAGGCGACCTCGAGCTCTTGCGCCAAGCGCGGATAGATCGCGTCGAATGCCCGTGCGTACTCGGCGCCATAGCTCGGCGGCAAACGCAAGCCCAGGAGCAGCGGGCGTGCGTCCTTGGCGCGCACGCGTGCGATGATCTCCCGCAAATTCTGCTCGATCGCCGCGACTGGCTGGCCGCGCAATCCGTCGTTGCCGCCGAGCTCGATCACGACGACGGCGGGCGCTTGCTTGAGCACCCAATCGACGCGCCTGAGCCCGCCGGCGCTCGTGTCGCCGCTGACGCCGGCATTCGCGAGCTGAAACGGCGCCCCTTGTTCCGCCAACCGACGCTGCACGATGGCCGGGAACGCCTGGTCTCCAGGCAAGTGGAGTCCCGCGGAGATGCTGTCGCCCAGGAACACGACCTTCGGAACACGATCGCCTGACGACGCCGCGTCGGTGGGGGCCGCCGAGAGGTGTTGCTCGGTGACATGCGTGTCCGGAACGCGTCGCTCCGGCAACGCTTCTGCAGCCCGGCGCGTTTTGTGCTCGCAAGCCAGCGCGCACAGAAGAAGGGCGACCATCCACACGCGCCAACGCGGCAGCGGCGCGCCTGACGGTGTACGACGCGTGCGGTGGCGCCGGACGGCCGTGATCACCCGCATGTCTCCGCTCGCGCCTTCGGTTCGCCGAGAACGCTGCGTTCGATGATGCCCGTCGCGAGGCGCGGCGCGCTCTCACGGAGGAGCTCAGGATCTGAGAGGGGCCTGCTCATTGCGCGCTCGGGTGAGCCAGAGCGCGCGAGGTTCGAACGGGAGCAGCACATCCATGCCGTTCGTAGCAGCTGTGTCAAGCCTGTCTACGATGGGGTCTGCTCCAGGAGAGTTCTCTGTCGTGAGCTGTCGGCACGCGCTGGGAGGAGCGGAGCCGTGCGCGTACGCTTGAGCGCGGGTGCGAGCGCGCCCGGCGTTCGAAACGGCTCGTTCTGATAAGGAGAAGGCATGCGCTCGAGCTCTTCTTTGGCAGCTCGCTCGCGCGCGGAGGAAGCGCGCGCTTCGACGCACTCGCGGGACGTCCCGAGCCTAGAGTGTCGCGGTGTGACCCGTCGCCTGCCCTC
>CAZYWR010001485.1:0-3495 GCA_964651185.1 uncultured Polyangiales bacterium | reverse complement strand
CGTCGAGGTCGCGGCGATCGAACAGGCGTGCGAAGGCGCCGGCATCGATGGACACGAACCGCCGATGCATCAGCGCTTCGAGCGCTGCGCGCGCGAACGCCCGGACGCCATCGCGGTCAGCTTTCACGGACGTCATGTGAGCTATCGAGAGCTCGACGCGCGCGCGGAACAGCTGGCGAGTGAGCTCATCGCCGCGGGCGTGGAGCCCGAGCGGATGGTGGCCATGTGCCTCGCACCCTCGCCGGAGGTGCTCGTGTGCATGTTGGCCATCTTCAAGGCGGGCGGCGTGTACGTGCCGCTCGACCCGACCCATCCTTCCGCGTTGATCGCGACCATCCTCGAAGAGGTGAAGCCGGTCTTGGTTCTCACGGACGAGAAGAGCCAGCGCGCGTTGCCTGAGACCTTTCCGCGTCTGTGCGTCGATACCCGGCTCGTGAACGAGCCAGCCGCCCGGACGAATCGCGCGCTGCCGGCGGTGCACATCGATCAGCCCGCCTACGTGCTCTACACCTCGGGCACGACTGGGCGTCCCAAGGGCGTAGTCGCGACGCACCGCAACCTCGCGCACTATTTGCAGGCCGCGCGCGAGCGCTACGGCTTTCGCGGCGACGACGTGTTCTGCTCGCTCGCGCGCTACACGTTCAGCATCAGCTTCTTCGAGCTGCTCTCGCCGCTCGCCGTGGGCGCTCGGCTCGTGCTGCTCGAGCGCGACGAGGTGCTCGATCCGGCGCGGCTCACGCGCGTGCTCGAGCAGGTGACCGTGCTGCACGCAGGACCGAGCTTGCTCGGTAACCTGTTTCGCTATTTTCGGGCGCAACAGGGCGCGCGCCGGTTTGCGAACGTGCGCCATGCGTCGTCCGGCGGCGACCTCGTGCCGGCGTCGGTCTTGACGGAGATGGGGCGCGTGTTCCCGCAGGCGGAGCTGTACGTCATCTACGGCTGCACCGAGATCAGCTGCATGGGCGTGACCTTCTCGGTGAACCGGGCGCGCGCGCATGCGGGAAACCTGGTCGGCAAGCCCTTTGCGGGCGTCGCCATGCGTGTGCTCGACGAGCACGGGAACTTGGTGCCGTTCGGCGTGGTCGGCGAGATCTACTTCGCGGGCGACGGCGTCGCGCGCCGCTACTTGGACCGCCCGGCGCTCACCTCGGAGAAGTTCGTCTGCTTGGACGGGCGGCGCTTTTACCGCACCGGGGACCTCGGCCGCCTACACGCGGACGGGAACCTCGAGATCCTGGGCCGGCGCGACTTCCAGGTGCAGCTGCGCGGCATCCGCATTGAGCTAGCGGGCATCGAGCAGACCGTGCGCGAGCTCGCCTTGGCGCGCGACGTGGCGGTGGTGGCCGCGGCGCGCAGTGAACAAGACGTGCGGCTCGTGGCTTTCGTGGTGAATCCGCGCGAGCGCGAGGCCGCGGCGTTTCGGCGCGAGCTGGCCGCGCAGCTGCCCGACTACATGCTGCCGCAGGCCGTGATCACGCTCGAGGCGCTGCCCCTCAGCGCGAACGGAAAGCTCGATCGCCGCCGCCTCGTCGAGCTCGCGCTTAGCGCGCCGCAACAGGGCCGCGGCAAAGAGAAGACCGCACCCGAGAGCGCGGCCGAGCGAGCCGTGGCCGAGGCCTTCGCCGCCGTGCTCGGGGTGAACGACATCGGGCCCGACGACGACTTCTTCGATCTGGGCGGCCACTCGCTCAGCGCGGTGCTGTTGATGGAGCAGCTTCAGAACCGGCTCGGCCTGGAGCTCTCGCCGGGGCTCGTCTTCGAGCGAGCGACGGTACGGGCTCTCGCGCAGGCCGCGAGCACCACTGCCCCGAGCGAGCAGAGGCCGATCTTGCTCAACACGAGCGCGGACCAGCCTGCGCTGTTCATGTTGCTCGGCGTGCATCTCTACCGCGAGCTGGCGCGCAAGCTGGAGGGGCAATACGCGGTGTACGGCGTGTACGCGGGCAGCGAGCTCGCGTTGCTCGACGGCTGCGAGGCGCCCTCCGTGCGCGCGCTCGCCGCGGATTACGTCGCGATGATCCGGCGGCAGCAGCCGCAAGGCCCTTACCGCATCGGCGGGATGTCGTTCGGCGGGATCGTCGCCTACGAGGTGGCGCAGCAGCTCCAGCAGGCCGGCGAAGAGGTGGAAGGGCTCGTGCTGATCGACGCGGTGCTGCCGGAGCCGAGCTTGGCTCGCGTGCGGCGCCTGGCGGCGATGCCGGGGCGCGAGCTCGCACGCGAGCTATCGGGTCGAATGCGCGCGCGCCTCGCGGGAATGCAGAGTGAGGCTGGGCTCGACTTCATCAAGCATCAGGACGACGCGGCGCTACGTGAGCTCGAGGATCGCCGGCAGCACGCTTACCGCATCGCGGCTGCCGCCTACCGGCGCGACGTCCGCCCGTTCTATGGGGCCGCGAGCTTGATCGTCGCGGGCGAGCGCCTGCGCAAAGATCGCCTGCAAGACCCGCGCTGCGGCTTCGCCACGCTCGTGCCCGCGCTGCGCGTGCATACGGTCGACGCCGAGCACCTGGCGCTGCTCGAGGCGCCCGCGATCGGGGCCGTGGCGGAGTTCGTCGCGCGTCAGCTCGGGAGCTCGGTCGACCGTCGCTGTCTGCTCCCGAGTCCGCCCGTTTCGCTGCAGTGCAAGGTCGCCTGAGTTTCTGAGTATTCCTGGCTGACGAGAGTTCGTCTGGAGGTTGTCCGTCATGAGTTCGCTACATCGAGAACACCTGGGTATCAAGCGCATCGACTCCTTGCATTTCTTCGTGCGCGATCTCGAGCGCAGCCGCGATCACTACGTGCAGCGCCTCGACTTCCACAAGCTCGCGGTGAGCGGGCCTGAGTTCGAGCTCGAGCAACGCGCGCGCGCCAGTCTGGTCGCGGCCGGGGACGTGCGCTTTTTGTTCGTGGAGCCGCTCGGCAGCAGGGGCGAGAGCTTTCGCTGGCTGAGCCGCCATCCCGAGGGCGTCGGTCGGATCGTCCTCGAAGTCGAGGACGTCGAACGCGCGTTCGCGATCCTCGTACGACGCGGTGCGACGCCGATCACCGGGATCGAACGAGGCGCGTTCGCAGAGCGCGGGCGGCGCGTCGTGCGCTGGTTCGACATCGCCACGGCCTTCGGGGACACGGTCTTCCGCTTCCTCGAGCGCCGCGAAGGAGGCGAGCTCGGGATGATGCCGGGGCTCGTGCGCGTCAACGCCGCTGCGGAGCGCAGCCAAAACCGCTTCGGCTTTTCCGCGATCGATCACGTCACCTCGAACTTCTTGACGCTCAAGCCGGCGATCATGTGGATGGAGCAGGTGCTCGGGCTCGAACGCTACTGGGGCATCGAGTTCCACACGCAAGACGTAGCGGGCACGAGCGCTGAAGGCGCAGGCTCGGGGCTCAAGTCGATCGTGATGTGGGACCCGGCGTCGGGCGTCAAGTTCGCCAACAACGAGCCGGCTGCGCCCGCGTTTCACGCCTCCCAGATCTATCGCTTCTGCCTGGACCATGGCGGCGCGGGCGTGCAGCACA
>CAZYWR010001484.1:0-5101 GCA_964651185.1 uncultured Polyangiales bacterium | reverse complement strand
CAAAGCGCGCGAGTACCTGGCGGCACGGCTGCGCTCGGAGCGCGTGGAGTATCCGGCGGGCGGCGTCACCTTTCACGCCGCCCGCCCGACCTACACGCAGCTGCCCATGCCTGCGCTCGAGGTGCGGCTGATCGAGCTGCGCGGATCCCCGCAGACGCTAGCGCTGTGGGTGGAGGAGCTTCCGCCGGAGAACGTGCCGAAGCTGCCGGTCGACGTCGCCGCGAAGGAGCTCGCGCGCATGCGCAGGCGCCTCGAGTAGCGCACGCGGACGATCGCGCGCCGTCTGTTACACTGCCCCGCCATGTGGCTCTGGGCTTGTTTTTGCGGCGCGCTCCTGCTCGGCTCCGTCAGCGCGGCACGAGCCGACGCGGCGAGCGAGCCGCCCGCGCAGGCCGCTGCGGCGACAGACTTCGGGGCGCGGCTGCGTGCGCTCGAGCGCGTGGAGTCGCTCGACGCGAGCGTGCAGCGGCCGCTCGAGCTCGCCAAAGCGGCCGCCGCGCGCGCCGACGGCCGGCGCCAGCAAGGCGATGAGGCCGGCGCACGGCGGGCGGAGCAGGTGGCGAGCGCCGCGCTCGAGCTGGCCGAGGCGCGCCTGCGACTCTCGCGCGAGCGGTCCTTGCTCCAGGCCACTGCAGCGCGCCGGGTGGCGGCCAGCGAGGAGCGCTCGACCGCGGAACGAGCCCTCGCGCACGAGCGCGCGCGCTTGCGCGAGCTCGAGGTGGCGCCGATCGCCAGTGCGCCCCAGGCGGCGAGCACACCTTCGACAGCGGGAGCGGCGAACACGCGAGCGGCGGACGCGCCCACCGAGCAGAAGGCGCCCGCGACGAACAGCCCCGCGGCGGACGCGCAGCCATGAGCCCTGCACGCGGCATTCTGGCCTGGATCGCGGGCGGCGCGCTGTGCGGCTGCGCGCTGGCGGCTAGGAGCTCGCGCGACGAGGTCGATCGCGCGCGCCTCGCCCACGCGCGCGAGCTCGCAGCGGAACGACGCGCGCCGATCGCATTCGAACACTATCGAGCAGCCCAGCGCGCCGCCCTCGGCAGCAAGCGCGACAGCCCCGCACGCAGCGTCGCCGTAGCGGAGGCGCGCCTGTGGCTCGAGCCCGCGATCTCCGAGGCGGAGCGCGTATTCGTGAGCGAGCGCCGGCTGCAGGAGGAGCGCAGCCTGCTCGAGCTGGAGGCGGCGACGGTGGCGCTCGAACGCGAGCGCGCCGCGCTCGCGCGCACGGCCGAGCTGCGCGGGGCACAAGCGCTCGCGCGCGACGAGGCGCAGAAGGCGCTCGCGCGCGCCGCCGAACGCCCCGACCTACGGGTGAAGCTCGGCCGGGACGAACAAAAGCGCGCAGTCGAGGCGCTGCTCGCGCGGGCGGAGCTGATCGCGCTCACGCTGGAGTCGCTGGGCCAGGAGGCCAGCGAGCTGAGCACGCTGCGCGCCAAGCTGGCGCAGGCGAGCGCACTCGCGCAACGTGAGCCGGGAGCTGCGCTGGGACGCGCGGATCAGACGCTCTTCTACGCGCTGCGCCTGCTGGGCACGGTACGCGGCCAGCGCGGCGAGCCCGACGAGCTCGAGAAGAGCGCGCTGAGCGAGGAGCTGGCCAGCGCTGGTGCCGCGCCGACACGCGGCGACCAGGGCCTCACGGGCGTGGTGGCGCGCGCCTTCCAAGACGGCGCGCTCGTGCCGGAGGCAGAGCGCGTGGTCGAGCGACTCTGCGCGCTCGCCGTCGCGCACGCGCGCGGCCCCGTGCGCTTGGCCGTGCAGGCGAGCAACGAGCATCAGGCCGACCAGCGCGTGCGCGCGGTCCGCAAGTCCTTCGGCGAGGAAGGTTGCCAGGGCGAACGCTTCGTGATCGCCGTCGCCAAGGCGCCCGGCGACGCGCTCGAAGCGAGCTGGCTCGCGTATTGAGGGCGCGTCTTGATCCGCGTCCGTTGCAATGACATCGTGAGCGCACGGATTTTCATGGCGCGCGCGCGATGAGCATCGACTACCGCGGCGCGTATCGGCCGCGCGTCCACGAAGAGAGCCCGTGGTATTGGCCGATCGCGCCGTGGCTCGAGCGTTTCTCTCCGCTCGCGCGCTTTCCGTCGCCCGCCGAGTTGAGCGCGCTCGAGCGCGAGCACAGCGAGGCGACGGGGTTGGCACCGCTCACCTTCGTGACAAGCACGAAGGGCAAGAAGCGGAAAGGCCGCGGGCGGCCGATCGCGCTGGCAGAGCTGTACGAAGGGCGCATCGTGGAGCGCGGCGAGGTCCCCACGCGCGCCGACGACTGGCACGATCTGTTCAACGCGCTGGCGTTCCTGGCGTTCCCGCGGTCGAAGCGCGCGCTGCACGCGCGCCAGTACGGGCTCCTGCGTGCGCGGCTCAGCCCGGGAGCGAAACGACTTCCGAACGCGCGCACGCGCGAGCAGGACGCGCTCGCGTTGTTCGACGAGGGGGGCCTGTGTGTGGCGGCCGTGCCGGCGGCGCTCGCACAGGTCACGGCCGCGCTCGAGGAGCCGGACGAAGGCGCGCTCTGCGCGCTCCTTGCGGAAGGGGTCGCGTGCGTGGTGCCATTCGGACACGCGCTCTACGAGCACCTCGCCGCGGGGTTCCCTTGCCCGCTCGGAACCGCGCACGTGCTGCCGCTCGCGCCGCCCGTTCCAGGAGTCGAAGCGACCTGGCTCGACCAGCTCGATCGTGCGCTGGCCGATGCGCTCACGGACCCTGCCGTCTTTCGCGCGCCGAGCCGCGCTCGGGGGAGCTCGCTCACGGCGCTTTCGGCCGGGTGCGAGCGCGCCGTGGTAAGGCGGTGAATTCCTTGTTCGTCCTAGGAGCGGCGGCTACGCTGCCGGACCGTCGTTCGCGCCTGCAGGCGGCGGTCGCGGGCCACTCGTCGATCTGGCCGGGTCCGCTCGCGTCAACGAAAGGCACGCGCGTCCGCGCGCGGGCAAAAACGAAAGGCGCGCGCACCTTGGGAGAGATCTCGTAATGAATCGACTCTGGCTTCGCCCCTGGCGCCGGATCCTGCTCTTGTCGGCCCTGGCGCTGGGCTTTGCGCGAGCGGGGAGCGCGCGCGCCGAGTCACCTTACGACGCGCGTCAGCGAACGCTGGCCGCGCGCGCGCTCGCGCACGGCCGCGAGCCGGCCGCGGTCATCGACCTGCTCGAGCTCTTGCGCCAGCGCGACCGCGCCGATCCGGCCGTGGTGCGCCCGCTCTACGAGCAGCTCTCCAAGAGCTCCGCGCTCGACGTGCAGCACCGCGTGCTGATGGCGCGCGCGAGCGCGCTCGAGCTGCGCCGCGCAGGCGACTTGGCCGGCAGCGTCAAGGCCTTCGCGGCGCTCGGCTATCTGCGCGACTTCCGCGTGATCGGCCCGTTCGACAACGAGGGCAAGCGCGGCTTCGACCACCCGCTCGGGCCCGAGCGGGACCGCTTCGGTGCGGTGCAGCTCGACGCGGAGTACGCCGGCCGCGAGCGGCGCGTGCGCTGGCGCAAGCTGCCCGACATCGTGCAGAGCGGTTACATCGATTTCGACGCGCTGTTCCGGCCGAACGAGAACGTGTGTGCGCTCGCCGAGACCACGCTCGAGCTCGACAAGCCGCAGCCGCTCACGCTTTGGCTCGGTGGCAGCGGCGCGACCAAGCTCTACGTGAACGGCGAGGAGGCGGTAAGCGATCCCGCGTATCGCGGTTTCGGCTACGATCGCACGGTCGCGCTGGCGCAGGGACGCGCCGGGCCCAATCGCGTGCTGGTCAAGGCGTGCACGGCGGACGGACCGCTCGGGGTCAGCGTGCGCGTGGGCGATGCGCGCGGGGAACCGCTCGAACTGCGGCACGACGCCGGCGATCTGAGCGCGATCGTGCAAACCGCGGCGCCCGCCGGAGCGACCGCCGCGAACACAGCGTCGGGCGCGAATGCCCCGTCGAGCGCGGCCAAGGGGCCGCTCAGCGTGCTCGCGCAGCTCGAGCGCGCCGCGCTCAGCGAGCGCGCCACGGCCCAAGCGCTCGAGGCGCTGGCGCGCTTTCTCTGGTACGCGAACGCGGACGACCCGGCCGAGCGGCGCGCCAGCCAGTTCGCGTCGCGCGCCGCCGAGCTCGGCCCGACCGCCGCGCGCTACCTGCTCGCCAGCTCGCTCGCGCAAGAGCGTTACGAGAAATCGCGTCTGCTCAAGAAGGCGCTCGCGCTCGCGCCCCATGATCCCGACGTGCTGATCGCCAACGCCCGCATCGTCAGCAGCGGGCCCGGCGGCGAGCGCGCCCTCGCCGCGCTCGAGCGCGTCAAGCCGAGCGGCGCGGCGGCGCTCGACGTGCTCGAGGTGCGCGTCAATCTGTTGCGACAGCTCGGGCTGCGCGAGACCGCGAAGCTGGCGAGCGCCGAGGCGCTCAAGCGCGCGCCGCACGCCGAGGCGCTGCTCGAGCTCGCGGCCGATCTGGCCTCGGAAGAGCCGCGCAAAGACGAGCAGCTGCGCCTCTCGCGCGAGCTCGTGGCGCTACGCTACGATCATTACGCGAGCCGGCGTGCGCTGGTCGAAGCCGCCATCGCCAGCGGGCGCGACGTCGAGGCGCTCGAGCATCTGGACGCCCTACGCGCGCTCTACCCGGCGAACGAAAAGCGCTCCCTTTACGTGGCGGATCTGTACGACGCGCTCGGCCGCGACGACCTCGAGCTCGCCACGCTGACGCACGCGCTCGAGGTGGCGCCTGAGAGCGCGACGCTCTACGTGCGCAAAGGGCGCGCGCTCTTGCGCGGGGGGCGCACCGAGGCCGCCGCCGACAACCTGCGCCGCGCGCTCGCGCTCACCCCGCAGGACGCCGCGACGCGCGAGCTGCTCGAGCAGCTCGTGCCCGAGCAGCGGCTCGACGAGGGCTACGCGGTCGAGCGCGACGCGCTGCTCGCACGTCGCGTTCAAAAGGCCGAGCACCCGGTCACGATCTTGAACGAGCTGAACGTGACCACGGTGTTCGAGAACGGCCTGGGCTCGCGCTTCGTGCAGTTCGCCGCGCAGGCGCACGACGCCGAAGGCGCCCGCCGGCTGCGTGCGCGTTCGATCCAGTTCGACCCGGAGACGCAGCGCGTCGATGTGCGGCTCGCGCGCGTGTATCGCGCCGACGGGCGCGTGCTCGAGG
>CAZYWR010001483.1:0-2343 GCA_964651185.1 uncultured Polyangiales bacterium | reverse complement strand
AGGCGAGCAGCAGCGCATAGCCGGCGAGCCAGCGGCCGAGCTTGGCGTTGCTCACGCGACCGCCCCGGGCTCACCAGCGGGCACGCACAAGAGCTCTACGACCGGATAGACGAGCGTATATGGCACGACCAGCGCCAGCGCGAGCTCCGTGACTTGGCCGCTCCCGCCCAACCAGCGGCCGTGCACGCCGGCCAAGTAGACGAGCGTGAGCACGGTGAGGGTCACCAGCACCAGGCCGAGGGCGAGCAGCGCGAAGGCCGCCCCCCGAAGCGCGACGCTCGCCCAGGAGACGTTCGTGAACATCACGACGCTGCTCGCCGCGAGCGCCAGCGCGACCGCCGCGAGCGGCCCGTCGACCGCCCAAAAGCGCACCGGCAGCGCGCTAATTCCCGCCGCGAGCAGGGCCGCAGCCAGCAGATTTCCGATGCCGAAGCCAACGCGAAGACCCGTGCGCATAGGCAGCGAACCTTGCAGAACCCGCGCCCGGCCGCAATCGTCTAGATGCGAGCGCCCCGGATCCAGCGACGAGGGGGTCCGCGCAGGAGCGGCGACCTGCCACGTGACGCGCCCTGATCGTTCGCCATCGCGCCCCCGCTAGTGGCGCAGCGAGCGAATGATGTTGCGCGCTTGGGGGTCGCTCACGCCGAGCTTCCGCCAGGCCTCCCCCTCTTCTTCGCTCGGCTCCGGCCGGCCGCGTGCAGCGTGGTGGGCGAACACGTCCGCGAGCATGGCGATCTTCACCGGCCGTGACTCGGCATGCTTCTCCTCATGGTGGAGCGCGCAAGCCTGCACGATGTCGGAGTGGAGGTTCCATTTCTCGGCGAGCTGCGCGCCGGCACGCGTGTGGTAGCGCTCGACCAGATCCTGCACCACGCGCGCGCCGCCCGTCGGCGTCGGTAGCCCGGCCAGGATGCGCAACACGCGCGCCTCGCCGAGGTTGTGGAGCAGCCCGCACAGATACGCGGGCTCGTAGTTCCAGCGCAGCTCGCGCGTCACCGCGACCGCGCAGCGCGCCGCGAAGGTTGCGCGCTCGGAGTGCCTCTCCAGCATGTCGTTGTACTTGGGCAGCGACACCGAGTGCGCGATGGTGGCCAGGATCTCCCGCCCCTGCCCGATGCCCATGCGCATCAGCGCGTCGCGCGTCGAGGCGGTGCGAAAACCGCGGTAATAGGCGGGCGAGTTGGCCACGGCCAAGAAGCGCGCGGCCATGAAAGGATCGCGCTCGACCATGCGCGCCAGCGCCGTGAGGTTGACGTTCGGCGTGTTCGCCATGCGCAGCGCGGCCATCGCGACCGCCGGGATCACGGGCAAGGCCGAGTTGCCGTCGTTGAGCTGCTTCACCAGCTCCGCCTCCAGCGCGGCGGCGCTGTCGAGCGCGCGCGCGGGCTCCGCCGGGCTGAGCGCGGCCATGGGACTACGCGAGATCTCGAAGGCGATCGTCGCCGACGCCTCCTCTTCGAAGCTCCGGCGCAGCGGCGCTGCGACGACGACGCGGTTGCGGCCGCGGTGCTTGGCTTGGTAGAGCGCGGCGTCGGCGCGCTTGAGCAGCGCGCTAAGCGAGCTGTCCGGCATGGCCGGGTTGAACACCGCCACGCCAATGCTGGCGGTCACGCGCTCGGGGTGGTTTTCTTTGGGAAACGTCAGCTGAGCAATCCACTCGCGGTGGCGTTCCGCGATCTTGGGCGCGAAGGTCTCGTCGCAGCCCGACAGACACACCACGAATTCTTCTCCGCCGTAGCGGCCGGCGATGTCGTTGCTGCGGATGGTGCGGCGTAGATGGTTGCCCAGCGCGCGCAGCACGTTGTCGCCGGCGTCGTGTCCGTACTTGTCGTTGATCGACTTGAAGTGATCGAGATCGACGAACATCACGGCGAAGGACTGGTTGCGGTTGAGCTCGGCGAACAGCGCCTCCTCCAAGGCGCCGCGGTTCAGCACCTGCGTCAGCGGATCGACCATCGCCTTGACGCGCAGCCGATCGCGCTCCGAGCGCAGCGAGCGCAGAGAGTCGCGGTTGCGCCGGTTGCGCAGCTGCACGGCGAGCCGGGCCTGAAGCTCGCGCGGACCCACCGACGCGCGCACGACGTCGTCCGCCCCCGCGCCGAGCCCCCGCTCGATCCCGTCTTCCTGATGATCGTCGACGATGAGTAAGACTGGCAGCTCGTGCGCAGGGTCCACGAGCCGCAGATCGGCGCACACCTCGAATCCCCAGGTCTCGGCGGGCCCGACGCTCAGGATCAGCAAGTCGGGGGCGTGCTCCTCGAGGGCGCGCGCGACGTTGACGGGCCAGAGCAGCTCCGTCCGCTCGCAGCCGGCATGTTCGGCGACCGCCCCGCGCGCTTCGAG
>CAZYWR010001482.1:0-2203 GCA_964651185.1 uncultured Polyangiales bacterium | reverse complement strand
CGCCGAGCTCGCCCCATGGTTCTGGGGCATCAACGGCGCGACCTCGGTGTGCGCGTCGGTGATCGCGATCATCATCGCCATCAACGCAGGCGTCGCATTCACGTTCTGGACCGGCGCAGCGTTCTACGTGGTGGCGCTGCTCGCATATCTGCGCCAAATGCCCGCCCGGTAGTATGTAATTCGCTTGACGAACTTGCTCCATCGACAGTGGAGGTACGCGTTGCCACGCGTCTTTCAAGCGCGCGGCGCAATACCAATCGGGCGATTCTGATGACGTCAGTGCCTCGTCTTGGCTACCATGTGCTCCCCCATGGCGGCGCGCAGCTCCCTCCCGCTCTGCTTCGCGATCGCGTTGCTGGCCTCGGTCGCGTGCGGCCGGATCGGATTCGGGGAGCTTCCGAGAAGTGACGTGGGTAAGAGCGTTCCGGACGAGGACCGCACCGACGCGGACAACGCGAGCGATGCGAACGTGGAACTCACCGATGCGGACCGCGCGAGCGACGGGGATGGTTCCGCAGCTCCCGCCGACGCGGACAGCATCGACGCAGACGTCCTCCCTGACGCAGGGCGGCCGAGCGCGGACGCTTCCAGCGTAGAAAGCGGAGCAACGCCAGCAACGGACGCGGCAGCACACGACGCGAGCCCGCGCGCCTCCGACGCCGGACCTGCAGACGCGGGCACGTCAGAATCCGGGGTCGTGACTGCGGACATGTGCCCGACCGTCGCGAGTGCCGCCGGCACGCACACGCTGATCGATGACCTCGAAGATGGCGACAGCGCGATCCTCGAGCTCGATGGCCGTCACGGCAGCTGGTACACGATCAACGACGGCACGGGCGGCACGCAACAGCCCGCACCTGCGCAGACGTTTGCGCCGGCACGCGGAGGCGCGCTCGGCAGCGACTACAGCGCGCACATGACGGGAACCGACTTCAGCAGCTGGGGCGCTGCGCTGGGCGTGCGCTTCGACGTCGTCGGCGCGAACACCTGCGCCTACGACGCGTCGCGCTACCAGGGCATCGCCTTCTACGCCCGCGGCAGCGGCATGGTCACCATCTCCATCATCACCGCATCCACCGTTCCCGTCGCGTCAGGTGGCACGTGCGAGACCGGCTGCTTCGACTACTACGCCGGCCACGTGAGCCTGAGCTCGACGTGGACTCGATATCAGCTCGCGTGGAGCGATCTCAGACAGACCGGCTGGGGAACGCCGACCACGTTCGATCCGGGGGAGATCATGGCCACGGAGTGGGCGTTTGGAACAGGAGTAAGCTTCGAGATCGACGTCGACGATCTGCAGTTCTTCTGATCTGAGCATTACATCGAGTGGTGCCGGTGGCGGACGTCGTGTCGCATGCCAACCCCCGCGGACGTCTCGATTGGCCTTCAGCGGTTCTTGTTTGGTCCGGGGAATCAAGATGCGTTCGTCCGTTCGTCAGAACGCCACGCGCGTGGCGATGCCGTACATCGATCCAAATCTCGGCTGCAGCTGTGGTCGCATCACCCATGCGTGGGCTTCGCGAAGACGCGCACTTTGGATGGGTCCGGCGACCCAGAGCAGCGGTGAGAACACGAAGGCCCCACACAAGGCCAAGATGCCGGGCACTCTGGTAATGCGAAAGCCGCGCCGCTGCATCTGCTTTGCGCCTTTGAGGTCCGCGGCTCCCCAGATGATTTGACCGGTGTATTGGGCGCCGATGCCACTGGCGAGGATGACGACGGAACCGGTCGGGACGAACCCGGCAAGACTCGTGACGAGACCTGCCAACGTGAGCACTTTGCCGACCGCCGCAAATCCGCGATTTCGCCGATACCAAGCCTCATCGGCGGCGGTCCAAGCCGGCGCGCCGGGCAGAAAGGGAGGCGCGAAGTATTGCGGTTCACTGGAGATCGGAACCGCCAACCGCGGCTGCGCGTGTACACGCGCTGGGCCGAGGCCGAGCGCAAGAGCGGCCACCAATCCGCAATAGAACCTCATGATGCCGTGCATGGCGCCTCTCGCTAAGCCGCTCCTCGTGCCGCCTTTGCACACCAGAGCAGCTGAAGCTTCTTACCCGAAGCTGCACAGTCCTTGAGATACAAGTTGATCAGCGTCTGGTAGGGGATCCCGGTCTCTTCCGCCAACTTCTGAAAGTACACCAGCGCCTCCGCATCGAGGCGAATCGTAACCTGCTTCTTCAACGGCTTGGCGTACGGGTTGGAC
>CAZYWR010001481.1:0-6605 GCA_964651185.1 uncultured Polyangiales bacterium | reverse complement strand
AGGAGTGGCGGGCACCGGAGACGTGTTATCGGGGGTCATCGCCGCGCTTTGCGCGCGCGTCGAGCCGTTCGACGCGGCATGGGCCGGCGTCCTGCTGCACGCCACGGCCGGCGAGCTCGCCGCGCAAAGCGACCGCGGCATGCTCGCCAGCGAGGTGGCTCACGCGCTCCCGCGCGCGATCGAGCACCTGCGCGGGGCGGTCGGCGCGCTCGCTGCCAGGGCGTGAAGAAAGAGCCTCAGTCGGTGCCAGGCCTATGGCGCAGATGTCATGGTTGCTGGCCTGAGCTCGCGGGAAAACGCGCGGAGCTGCTCCAGCTCATGCGAAAAATCCCGGGAATTGCCCGCGCTTAAGCCGAGTGGCACCCCCGTTGCACAGGCCTCGCCCCGAGCCGGCGCGCCGCAGGGCCGCCCGTTCGGAGAAGCCGCATGGAGCAGCCCCGTTCTGACGATTGCTTCGAGATCGCCGTCGCGCGCTACACCCCGGCGCTGCAAGAGGCGGCGCGCCGCCTCACCGGGAGCAGCGACGAAGCCGCCGATCTCGTGCAAGACGCCGTGATGCGCGCCTGGACCTTTTGGGATCGCTTCGAACCAGGCTCGAACGCGCGCGCCTGGCTGCATCGCATCCTGATGAATACGTTCATCAACGCGTACCGCAAACAGCGCCGCGAGCGCGATTTGTTCCGGGCCGCGGGGGAAGAGGCGCGGCGTGATGCGCTTTGCGCCGTCGACGCCCACCACGCCCAGCGCGATGGCCTGGGCGATGAAATCGGTGCCGCGCTGGCGGCCTTGGCTCCTGAGTTCCGCGTCGTCGTCGAGCTCGTGGACCTCGGGGACCTGAGCTATCGAGAGGTCGCGACCAAGCTCGGCTGCCCGATCGGGACCGTGATGTCACGGCTGCACCGGGCGCGGAAGCAGCTGCAAGAGAGCCTCTCCGCCTACGCGCGTGAAGAGGGTTACGTTTCGGCCTGGCCTTGCAGCCCGCCGGCGAGCTCTCCTTCGATTCACGCGGCCTGACCGGCTCGTAACGCTCGGCCTCTTCGCGGCGTCTCTCGGTCGCATGGGCCGTGTGCGCGTGCGCCCGTCTGGCATGCCGTCACGTCCCGATGGGTGGTCGGGGCCCTGCCTTGACCCGGAAGTGCGCGATACCCATATTGCGGGGCCCGCGCTCGAGCGCGTCGCGGCGAGCCGCGCGAGCGCTGCGCAGCACGCGCTGGCAAATGACGAGGAGTCATCACGTGACGGCCAAGACCTATTCCGACCTGCTGCAAGAAGTGAAGGGCGCCATCAAGCAGGTCACCCTCGACGAGATGAAGCGCCGGCTCGAGCGGCGCGAGCCCTACGTGTTCGTCGACGTGCGCGAGAAAGACGAGACCAAGAACGGATTCATTCCGGGCGCGCTGCTCATGCCCCGCGGCTTTCTCGAGATGCAGGCCGAGAGCAAGCTGCCCGACAAGAGCGCCAAGCTGGTCGTGTACTGCGCGGGCGGCACGCGCTCCGCGTTCGCAGCCAAGAGCCTGCAAGAGCTCGGCTACACACAGGTCGAATCGGCCAACCCGGGCTTCGTGCGCTGGAAGGACATGGGCTACCCCGTCGAGGTCCCGGCGCAATTGACGGACGCGCAGCGCGACCGGTATTCGCGCCACCTGCTGTTGTCCGAGGTGGGCGACAAGGGCCAGGAGAAGCTGCTCAAGGCGAAGGTGCTTCTGCTCGGAGCGGGTGGGCTCGGCTCGCCCGCCGCGCTGTATTTGGCTGCCGCCGGCGTCGGCACGTTGGGCCTGGTCGACGCGGACACGGTCGACGCTTCGAACCTGCAGCGCCAGGTGCTGCACGGCACCGATCGTCTAGGCGTGCCGAAGGTCGACAGCGCCGAGCGCACGCTCACGAACCTCAACCCCGACGTCAAGGTGGTGAAGTTCCAGGAGCGCATGAACAGCAGCAACATCGATCGCATGTTGGATCAGGGCTGGGATGTGATCGTCGACGGCGTCGACAACTTCCCGACCCGCTATCTGCTCAACGACGCGACGGTCTGGAAGAAGATCCCCGTGGTGCACGGCTCCATCTTCCGCTTCGACGGCCAGGTCACGACCTTCGATGCGCAACGAGGACCCTGCTATCGCTGCCTCTATCCCGAGCCGCCGCCGGCGCACCTGGCGCCGTCGTGCGCGGAGGCGGGCGTGTTGGGCGTGCTGCCCGGCATCATCGGTACGGTGCAGGCGACCGAGGCGATCAAGCTGATCTTGGGGCAGGGCGAGCCGTTGATCGGGCGGCTTTTGACCTACGACTCGCTGAAAATGACGTTCCGCACCTTGCGTCTGCGCAAGGACAAGAGCTGCCCGGTGTGCGGCGAGAAGCCTACCATCCACGAGTACATCGATTACGAAGGCTTCTGCGCGCGCTGACGCCGCGAGAAGATCGCAGGGAACGAGCGGGCTGATCTATTGTCCCTCGCTCATGCGAGTCTTTCGAACGAGCGCCATCGTGGTGTGTGCGTGGCTTGCGGCGTGCGGCGCGGACGGCGCGGCGCATGCGCGGCGCGTGATCCGGGAGAAGCACGTCGGCGAGGTGCGCGCCCTCTTGCGCGAGGACATCCGGCGCCACCTGGTCGGCATCGAAGAAGCGGGCGAGCGCATCGCGCCCGGCTTCGTGGTCGCCGATCCCAAAGCGCGCGGCACGCAGATGCGCACGGCGCTGCGGCTCTTGACCAAACCGCCGCGCGGCATCCCCGAGCTCATCGTGTCTGCGCGCACGTTCACGGCCGCGGTCGAGCCGAGCGGCGTCGTGCTCGCGACCGACGCCAAGCCCGAGAGCGATCGCATGACGGGCATCGACCTCGGAAAGCAGTTCGCGCTCGTGCGCGACGCCCTGGCGGGCAAGGTCGGGTACGGCGTCGATCAATTTCCCGCGATCGAAGCTGGCACGGAGGGCTCGGTGTCGCTCTTGTTCGCGGCGCCCTCGCGCAAGCAAGGCACCATCGTGGGGGCGGCGCTCACTGGCATTCCGCTGTGGCGCCTGGCCCAGCGCTTCACGAAGCAGTTGCAGCTCGATCACGCGTCTGAGAAAGGCCTGATTCTTTGGACGTATCTCATCCGTGGCGGCCGTCTCCACCACTTCGGCACGCCTCCCGATCTCGACACGGCGCTGCCGCCGGCTGACGTGCGCAGCGCCGGCCTGAAGCGAAGCCCAGGCGGCTTTACCGGCGAGTTCCTCCAGTTCGGGCGCTGGTACGCGTACGGGATCGCGCCGCTGCCGGCGCTCGGCCCGGACACGTACGTCTTGATCGTGCGCGCCGATCCTGAGTGAGTCGCCCGGCCTGTCTCAGAACCAGGCGGTCGTGCCGATGGTGACGGTGTTTTGAGCGCGCCGGTTGGGGATGAAGGCGGCGCTCGCGTCTTGGCGCAGGTCGCTGCCGAAGTACATCGCGCGCTGCGCTTGGTCGTGGCGATACTCGGCACGGAACGAGATGTGGTCCGCGGGCCGGTAGTCGAGCGTGGCCGTGCCCGAGGAGACCCACGAGGCAGGCCAGAAGATCGGGCTCGCTCCCGACGGCGCCCGCTCGAAGAATACGTCGCCTCGCAAGGCGAAGAACAGTGGTTCGGCGAGTCGCAAACGGGCGTAGAGCGCGCCGGCCGCCCAGCGCGCGTGGCCAAAGCGATCGTGCTCGAAGCCGGAATTGCCTTGCGCCTGCAGGGCGAGCCACGGCGCGACCTCCCACGTAAGTCGACGGCGTGTGTCCGACCTGCAAGGTCAAGCGGCCGATCACGTCGGCCACGTCCCATTGCGCATCGAGCGCCACGTTGGCCAACGTGAAAGTGTCGTGGCGATTGTCGAAGCCCCGATAGTTCGTGATGTCGTTCGAGGGTCGATTGAAGTTCCATTGATAGAACGCCTCGACGTAGCCGCCGAGCATGTAAGGCGCCGGAGGGGGCCCCTCGTCCTCCGTTTCACGCGCTTCGGCTGACCCGGAAGCCGCGGCCGGTTCCAGAGACGTGGGCGCTGGCGTCTGTGCGCTCGCAGGGGCGGCCGTGAGGCTCGCGAGCCAGGCCGCGGCACCGCCGAGCCGCCCATGCAGTGCGCTGTCGATGCGCGAGCGAACGCTCACTCGCCGCCTTGTTGGAGCAGCTCGAGCGCGGCCTCGGTGGTGAGCTCGATCCGCCAGGTGCCGCGGCGGGTTTCCGCGCCGACCGAGGCGCGCAAGGTGGCGAGGAACTGCGCGCGCGGCCACTCCTCGGCGCCGAACCGTTCGAGGTGGTCGGTGTGCACCTGGCAGTCGACCAGGTTGAAGCGCCAGGCGACCAGCTGGGCGAGCAGCATGGCGAACGCGCACTTCGAGGCGTCCGCCTCGAGCGCGAACATCGACTCGCCGAAGAACACGCGCCCCAAGCCGACCCCGTACAAGCCGCCCACGAGGCGGCCCGCACGCCAGGCCTCGACGCTATGCGCGAAACCGAGCGCATGGAGGCGCTCGTAGCCTTCGACCAGGTCGTCGATGATCCAGGTGCCGCGCTGTCCCGGCCGGCGCGCCTCGGCGCAGGCCGCGATCACGCGCGCGAACGCGGTGTCGAAGCGGATCTCGTACGGCTCTTTGCGCATGCGCTTGCGCAGCGAGCGCGGGATGTGCGCGCGCTCCGGGGCGAGCACGAAGCGCGGATCGGGCGAGAACCAGAGCAGAGGCAGCCCCTCGCTCGGCCAGGGGAAGATGCCCTGCGCGTAGCCGAGCAAGAGCCGCTCCGGGCGAAAGTCGCCGCCCACGGCCACGATGCCCTCGGCCGATGCGCCCTCGGGGGGTGGGAAGCGCAGCTCCTCGGTCAGCATGTAGATGGGCATCGTCTGGCGCAGGTCTCACTCTCGTTGCGCTCGCGCCCGCGCGCGCTTCGACCGGCGCGCGCAGGTCGCCGGAGCGCGGGCTCCGCGCGCGAGCAAACTCAGGCGTAGTCGAGCACGAGCGCGTCACCGGCCCGGTCGACGCGCACTTGGCTCCCCTCCTTCAGGTCACCGAACAGGAGCGCCTCGGCCAGCGGCCGCTTGATCGAGGTCTCGACCAGCCGCGCCATCGGCCGCGCGCCGAACTCGGGCTTGTAGCCGTTCTCGGCGAGCCACTCGCGCGCAGCAGCGGTCAGCGAAATCTTGATCTTCTTCTCGTCCAGCGTGCGCTGCAGTTGGGCGACCTCCTTGTCGACGACCTTCAGGATCACCTCGCGCGACAGGCTCGAGAACAGCACCCAAGCGTCGAGCCGGTTGCGGAACTCGGGCGTGAACGTGCGCTCGATGGCGCGCCGCGCCTGGGAGGCGTCGGGCCCCTCGTGGCCCTTCTGATCGAAGCCGAGCGACTTGCGCACCATCTCTTGCGCGCCGGCGTTGGTGGTCAGGATCAGCACCACGTTGCGGAAGTCGGCCTTACGACCGTTGTTGTCGGTCAGGGTGGCGTGATCCATCACCTGCAGCAGTAAGTTGAACAGATCTGGATGGGCCTTCTCGATCTCGTCGAGCACGAGCACGGCGTGCGGATGCTTGCGGATGTCGTCGGTCAACAGCCCGCCTTGATCGAAGCCGACGTAGCCGGGCGGCGCGCCGATCAACCGCGAAACCGTGTGGCGCTCGCCGTATTCGCTCATGTCGTAGCGTAAGAACGGCACGCCCAGCGCGTTCGCGAGCTGCTTGGCCAGCTCGGTCTTGCCCACGCCGGTGGGGCCGGAGAACAGGAACGAGCCGATCGGCTTGTCGGCCGCGCGCAGCCCCGCACGCGAGAGCTTGATCGCGGACACGATCGACTGCAGGGCCTCGTCCTGGCCGAAGATGTGCGCGCGCAGCTCCGACTCCAGATTCCTGAGGCGATCCTTCTCGGACGTGGATACGCGCTTGATCGGCACGCCGGCCATGTGGCTCACCACGCGCTCGATGGCCTCGTCGTCGACCACGCCGGTGCGCTCGTCCGCGGGCTTGAGGCGTTCGCGCGCGCCCGCTTCGTCGATCACATCGATGGCCTTGTCGGGCAGGAGCCGCTCGTTGATGTGCACCGAAGCCAGCTTCGCCGCCGCTTCGATCGCTTGATCCGTGTAGGTGACCGAGTGATGCGCCTCGTAGCGGCCCTTCAGACCCTTGAGGATGGCGATGGTGTCGTCGACCGTGGGCTCGCCGATGTCGATCTTCTGGAAGCGGCGCGCGAGCGCGCGGTCGCGCTCGATGGCGCTCCGGAACTCCTGATAAGTGGTCGAGCCGATGCAGCGCAGCTTGCCCGCCGCCAGCGCGGGCTTGAGGATGTTCGAGGCGTCCATGGTGCCGCCGCTGGTGGCGCCGGCGCCGACGATGGTGTGGATCTCGTCGATGAACAGGATGCTGTGCGGTTTGTCGGTGAGCGCCTTGATCACGCCCTTGAGCCGCTCCTCGAACTGGCCGCGGAACTTGGTGCCAGCCACCAGCGCGCCCATGTCGAGCGAGTACACCTGCGCATCGCGCAGCACCTCGGGGATCTTCCCCTGGTGGATGCGCAGCGCGAGCCCCTCGGCGATGGCGGTCTTGCCCACGCCCGGGTCGCCTACGAAGATCGGGTTGTTCTTGCGGCGCCGGCACAGCACCTGGATGGTGCGTTCGAGCTCGCGGTCGCG
>CAZYWR010001480.1:0-2612 GCA_964651185.1 uncultured Polyangiales bacterium | reverse complement strand
GTCGAGCCGGCGCGCTCGCCGCGCGCGCACCTGCCGAGCGCGCGCTTCGTCAGCGAGTCGCTCCTCTACGTGCAGCGCGCTATGCCGGTGCTCTACGATCTCGAGAACGGCGAGGAGAGCGCCGCGCCGAGCGCGAGCGATCTTTTGCTGCGCGATCCCAGCGGCCAGCTGATCGCGAGCGCGATCGAGCGCAGCTGCGACGGCTACGTGGTGCGCATCGAGCGCGCGCCGCCGCGCGGCTCCGATTACGTCTCGACGCCGCTCGTGGCCAGCGCGCTCTTGGCCGAGGCGCCGAGCCCGCCGGGCTGCACGTACGGAGCGCGCGCCGCGGGCGGGAGCGCGCTGCGCGCCGAGGACGGCGGGTTCAGTCTGCTCGGGTGGGCGCCGCAAGGGCTCGTGGCCGTCCGCGGCAGCGAAGTACGCGTGGTGCCGCTCGGCAGCGACGGACGCCCGAGCGAGCCGCCGCGCCAGCTCGCGCCCGACGCGCCCCGACCCGCCCCGCTGCCCTCCGGCAGCGCCACGCCGGACGGTGCGCGCTACGTCGAGGCCACGCCGTACGGCGTGCTGGTGTTCGGGCCGCCGTCGACGCGCGTCGAGCTGTGGCGCCCCGAGGGCTACACGAGCGTGGCCCAAGCGCCGCTCGAAGCCGCGATCAGTCCGTCCGCCCGCCGCGTCGTCGTGGTCGCTGGCCACGACGTGTACCTGCTCGAACATTAAGACTGCGCGATTTTAGCGGGCGACGATCACACCCTCTCCTGCGAGCCACAGCAGTAAGAAAAGGCCGTACATCGGGTTGCCCTCCAGTCGACCAATGGCCGAGAAACGCGGTGGTCGCATGCGAAATCAGACGATGGAACAGCGCGTAGTAGGTCGCAGAGACGGCGCGTCTTAGATTAACTTGCTTGCCTTCGTGCATCGATCGCAAGGAGCTGTGCCGCCTGCTCGAGGAGCGCGTCTGCGTGATCCATCAGCGCGCCTCTGCTCGCTGCCCCGCCTCCGACTCGAGGACGTAATTCGTGTACGGGATTCGATCGGACGCGAGCTGGGGCGCGAAGAAGCCGACATGACGCGGCCCCAATCCCAGGAGGAACAGGCCGAGCCCCGGAGAAAGCTGGTGAACATCGAACCGCGTACACGGGGAGAGCCCTTGGGTGGCGCACGTGTTGGGTGCGTCCCCGCCGGAGTACGACACCGCAGCACCGCAGCGCGCGAAGCCTCTTCTCCACGTGGAGGGTTCGACGAGCGCGGCGCTTGCTCTACAATTGCGGCACGTGTCGCGTGACCTCGTCCTGCTCTGCGCCCTCGCTGGCCTCGTCGGTGCTTGCCGCGCGCCTCCGCCGAATGGTCCGTGCCTGACTGATCAGGCGTGCCGCGCCGGACGCATCTGTCACGAGGGTCGCTGCCGTTTTCTCGAAGAGGTGCAGCGCGAGCTGGCGCGCGACGAACTCGCCGTCTACCCGACCCCGCCCGAGCTTTCGGCCTACCCGCCTGCCGAGCCGGCGGACGCCGCCGTCGCCGCGCTCGCTCCCGATGCCAGCGCCGCGCGACCGGCCGTCGCCGCGAGCCTCGGTACGACGATGTTCATGGGCGACGCGCGCCACACCGGCCGCGTTCCCTTCGACGGACCGCGCGCGGCCGTGAAGCCGCTGTGGACCTACCGCACTGGCTCACGCATCTACGCGTCGCCGGTGATCTCGCCGCAAGGGGACGTGATCGTCGGTTCGCTCGACCAATCGCTCACCGCGGTGAGCCCGGAGGGAGCGCTCCGTTTTCGCTACAGCGGCACGGGGAAATACTATGCGAGCGCGCTGGTGACGCCCGCGGGCGAAATCCTCGCCGGCTCGCTCGACGGCGTGCTCGGGGCGCTGAGCCCGGAAGGCCAGGTGCGCTGGCAACAAAAGCTCGGCGATGGCATCGACGCCAGCCTCACGCGCGCCGACGATGGCGACGTGTACGTCGCGGCGGATGGGATCTACGCCTTCGATCCGACGGGCCACCTGCGCTGGCACTACGCCGTGGGCACGCACGTGCGTAGCGCGCCCGCGGTCCACCCGAGCGGTCTCGTCATCTTCGGCACGCCGCAGGGCAAGCTCATCGCGCTCACGCGCGACGGGCAGCTCGCCTGGGAGGCCGACGCCGGCGCGAACATGGACGGCGGCGCCGCGATCAGCGATGACGGGCGCGTGGTGATAGGCAACGATCTCGGCCACGTGTTGTGCGTGGACGGGCGTGGCGCCCTGCTCTGGCGCTTCGCCACCGGCGACGACGTGCGCGCGACGCCCGCGATCGCGCCCGACGGCACCGCGCTGGTCGGCTCGTACGACCGCGCGATGTACGCGCTCGGGCCGGACGGCGCGCTGAAATGGCGCTACGCGACCGCCGGCCGCATCCGTTCGAGCGCACGCATCGATCGCGAGGGCCGGGTCTACTTCGGCTCGCAAGACGACTTTATCTACGGGCTCGACCCCCAGGGGCAGCTCTTGTTCCGCTATAATCTCGGTCGCGACGTCGACAGCAGCCCCGTCATCGATGCACGGGGCACGCTGCTGGTGGGGGCCGACGACGGTAGCCTTTACGCGCTGCGCTGAACGCATGTCGGAGCGCGCGCAAGC
>CAZYWR010001479.1:0-2520 GCA_964651185.1 uncultured Polyangiales bacterium | reverse complement strand
CGGGCGTATTCAACGGATCTGTTCCGGGCTTCAATGGGGCCGAGACACTCAAGTCTCGGATAGGCCCCAGGCTCTTTGGCCCGGGGCTGAAACGACACCGGGCTTCAATGGGGCCGAGACACTCAAGTCTCGGATAGGGCTCGCGTCGAACTGCCGTGATTACGCATTCTTGCGCGGCGTTTTGCGAGTGGGCTGGTTTGGCGAGAGGGAAGCTGGATTACCTGGAACCGTAAACATGTGGTGTTCATATCTCATATTTGAGTGTTTTCAAGGAGCTGCGGTCCTCGCGAGCGGGTCCGGGGGTTTGTTCGCCACCGCGCCGCTCGCAGGTTAAATGGCGTTGTATCATGATATCAGGGCGCGGCGCTCGGGGGGTTTGTATGCGCGGCCGAGGGAACGGATTGAGTCTTGTCCGCGGCCCTCGGCCGGGCCCATATCGATGAACAAGACCTGATCCTGCTCGTGATGGATGGCCTCGGCCAGCCGAGCGCGGAGCTCGACGAGTTCGCGGTCGTTCAGCTCGCAGCGGAACACGGATAGCTGAAGGTGCTCGCCGTATCCGCGTACGATCTTGAAAACAGCGCGGAGGCGCCTCCGATCGCTGATATCGTAGCTGACAATGTAGGCCTGGCGCACGGGGCGTCACCGGGTCCGAAACGCAGGGTATTCCTCAATCTCTCCCAATAGTCGGCGGGCGAGCAGTCTGGCCTGGACCTCGAGGACTCGCCGGTAGCTGATTCGGTAGCCGAACACCGGATGCGTGACGAGCTGATCCATGCGCCGCTCGTAGACGAGGATGAAGCGCTTGCGCGCGTCGTTGGTGAGCGCGCAGGCGCCGGGTGCTCTTAGGAAGTCGCGCGCGCCGATCACGCTCGTGTTGATCGCGTTGATAACGACCGAATCTGCAATCAGCGGCCGGAACTCCTCCATCAGGTCGAGAGCGAGCGCGGGTTTTCCGAAGCGGGGCTGGTGGTAGAAGCCGAGCAGAGGGTCGAGGCCCGAGACCGCGATCGCCAGCGCGACATCCTTCATGAGCAGGGAGTACGCCATGGACAGCAGCGCATTGACGGGGTCGCGCGGGGGCCTCCGGTTGCGTCCTTCGAAATCGAAGGCGCCCTCGAAGGCGCTGTTCAACATTCGCGAAAAATCGCGGAAGTAGCTGCGCGCGCTCGCCCCCTCGAAGCCGAGCAGAGACTCGATCGAGGCGGCGTCGCTCGCCTTCCGTGCGAGCTGCTTCAGCTCGAACAGGGTGGTGGCGTCGGCGTTGTCGCTGTTGCGTCGCAGCATCGTGCGGCAGTTGAGGATCTTCGAGACGACGATGCCGCGAGCGAGCTCAAGGCACACACCTGAGTCTTGCAGGCGCATGTGCTGTGCGACACGAAGCTCTACGTTGTTGGTGTCATGGGCGAACGTTCTTCCGAGAAACCAGCCGCCGTACGTGAAGTACAAGAGCGGGATGCCGCGCTGGAGCAGCGCACGGACCGCGGCCGTGCTGATTTGGACGTTGCCGAGGAGGCAAACCTGTGAGGTATTGGGGAGGCGGGCCTCGAGCGTCCCCTCCTTCGTCCGTACGACTAGGCGTTCGCCATCGAGCGCGACGTATCCGCCCTGCACCTGCACGTACAAGGGAAGTCGGTCGTCGCGAGCAGGGTGCAATCTGCGCAGCGCTGCGTTGACGCGCGGACTGACCAGTTGCCACGGATCCTCGTCGATGGGCCCACTGAGGTCTTCCACATCGACCGGCACGGCGGGCTCTCCGGCCGAGGCTTGCAGACTCGAGACCTCGTCTGGCAGACAGATTCCAACCAGGGAGCAACCGTTGCATTTGGGGCTATCCCTCAGAGGGTCAGGAAGGACGCCCGCACTCGCAAGCTCACGCGCACGACGTGCCGCGTCGAGGGTCGTCTGGACAAGCGCCTCGTCGATCAACACCGGGACACGCTTGCGGTCCGCGGCGAAATAGATGCTTCCCTCGTCGCAACGATAACCTTGATCCCTGAGGAGCAGCGCCTGCGCGCACACCTGGGCACGCTCGGGCAGGTAAGCTTGCTCGGGGAGATCTGGGGCGTGCCCGCGCTTGTACTCCACGGGAACGACCGCGCCGCCCTCCCCCTCCTCGATAATATCGATTTTCGCCGTGATCCCTAAGCGTTCGGAAGAGAGCCACACGGCCCGCGCGTTGTAGGGCGGCGGCTCCGCCTGCTGCTCGAGTTCCGCCTCTTCCATTTGCTTGAGCCTGCCGCGGCGTTTTCTCGGTTGATCCACGCGCGCATGCACGATCGCACGACCTTCGACCGTGAACGCGTTGTCGTCGAACTCACCCTGCGACCATTCGAGATACATCAGGCGCTCACAGTAGAGCACCTCGTTGATCATGCGGGCCGGGACGAGGTCTGGCGCCGGGCTTGGTAGTGCCATACGCCCGAGCGTCTTGGGTCGGAGCTCCGGCTGCGGCGCGGATTCGACGGGCGGCGGTGGGCGCGTAGTCATTGCGCGAGCTGCTCCGAAGGAGTGCTCACG
>CAZYWR010001478.1:0-2909 GCA_964651185.1 uncultured Polyangiales bacterium | reverse complement strand
TCGTACAGGAAGGCGCCCAGCGCGAGCGCGCCGAGCATCATCAGCTGCGCGCCCAGCGCCGCCCCCATGTTCTCGGCCAAAAAGCGGCTCTTGGCGGCGTCTTTGTCGCCCGACTGCAGATCGATCGCGACGTCGATGTAGTCGTTGTTGAGGTAGACGAGCGCGTTCAGCAAGAAGGCGAACACCACGCGCACGGCGACGTCGAAGAGCGGCAAACGCAGGGCCAGCGCGATCGATGCGGCCGCGGCCAGGTTGGCCATCTCCAACTTGCGCAGACGGTAGACGATGACACCAGCGACGATCTTTAAGCCGACAAGCATAAGGGCCCAACCCCATATCACAGCAACACGCGGCGGCGCGAGCCCGTGATGCGCCTGCTCCCCCGGCCGCGCCCGAAAACGTAGCCTGGCCCGCCGGCCGCGCGCGGTGGCGGGGCTCTTGTGTTGTCTGCAGAGCGCATTGTCACGGGCGCGCCGCCGCTCGCGCGTGACAACATGTCGGCCGGGCTTCAAGAATCGGCTTCGGCACGGGTAGGGTCTTCGGTATGTTTGCCCGCCGAACGTGACTATCGTCGTCTGGTCCACTTGGATTAGCTCGGAGTCTTCCCATGATGTGGTCGCTCTTGCGCGAGATCTCGTTCCGCCACCTCAGGCGTTCGCCGTTGCGCACGGGCCTCGTCATCTTTGGGATCGCGCTGGGCGTGAGCATGCTCAGCGCGGTCTTGAGCACCAACGCCAGCCTGCTCGCGGCGTTTCAGGACATGGTTCGGCGCGTCGCCGGGAAGGCGGATCTGAGCGTCGCGGGCGGTGCGAGCGGCATCCCCAATTCCCTGACCGCGGAGATCGCCGCCGTCGAGGGCGTGGCGCACGCGGCGGCGATGGTCGAAGTGACGACCCGCACCACCGACGAACACAGCGGCTCGCTGCTCGTGCTGGGCGTGGATTTCCTGGGCGACACGTTCTTTCTGCCCTTCATGCAGGAGGGCCACGGCCAGGTGGTGCGCGACCCGCTGGCGTTCGTGAACGATCCGCGCGCCGTGCTGGTCGCCAAGCGGCTCGCCGAGGAGCGCAAGCTCGCGGTCGGGAGTCCGTTGCCGCTCCTCACGCCGGAAGGCGAGACCACCTTCTACGTGCGCGGCATTCTCGAAGACGAAGGTCCCGCGGCGTCGTTCGGCGGCCAGGTCGTGGTCATGTTCTTGGACGCGCTGCAGGTGAGCTTCGCGCGCGGCGAGCAGGTCGACCGCATCGACGTGGCGCTGCAAGAGGGCGCGGACGTAGACGCCGTCAAGAAGCGCATCCAGGCCTTGGTGCAGGGCCGCGCCGACGTGGAGCGTCCAGGCGGGCGCAGCGCGCGCCTGGCCACCACGCTGCACGTGTTCCGCAACGGCCTGAATGCGTCGGGGCTGGCTGCGCTCTGGGTGGGCATGTTCCTGATCTACAACGCGGTGAGCGTGAACGTCGCGCAGCGCCGGCGCGAGATCGGCATCCTGCGCGCGCTCGGCGTCACCCGGGGCGGAGCCACCGCGCTGTTCTGTCTAGAGGCGATGTTCATGGCGCTGCTCGGGGGCCTGCTCGGGCTCTTGTGGGGCGTGAGGCTCGGCGACATCGCGCTCCAGAGCGCGGTCGGCCACGTGACCCAGTTCATGGTGCCCTTGCGGCCGCCGCCCGCGCACATCACGCCGCTCATCGCGATCCAGTCGATGACGGCGGGCTTCGGCGCGACCGTGCTCGCGGCCTTCTTTCCGGCGCGCAAGAGCGCCCACATCGAACCCGTCGAGGCGTTGCGGGCGACGCGCGCGAGCGCGACCGTGCGCGCGTTGCCCGAAGGCAAGCTCGCGTTGCTCGGCGCGTTCGTGACCGCGGCGGCCTGCATCCCAGCGTGGCTCGGCGGTGAGTTCAACGGCTACGTCGCCAGCACCGCGATCGTATGCGGGCTCGCGCTGTTTGTGCCGCTCAGCGTGCGGCTCCTGCGCTCGGGGCTGGTGGGCGCCGTGGAGCGGCTGTTCGGGATCCCGGGGCGCCTCGCGCTCGATAACGTCGAGCGCTCGGCCGGCCGCAGCGCGGTGACGGTGATCGCGATGATGCTCGCGATCTCGATGAGCATGACCATCGGCACCTACGCACGCTCGTTTCAGCGTTCGGTGCTCGATTGGTCGGACCAGGTGTTCGCAGCCGACGCCGTGGTGATCGCCGGCTCGCCGCTCCAGGACCGCCAGCACGTGCCGTTCGCGCCGAGCGTGCTCGAGAAGCTCGCGGGCATCGAGGGCCTCGCGGGCGTGAACCCGAACCGGGTGGCCGCGCACGACCTGTATGGACGCCGCGTCGACATCGAGTCGAAGGACACCGAAGTGGTGTTCGATCAATTGCGCCGGCGCGGTCGCCGTCCGCTCGTGTTGGCAGGGCCGACCGAGTTCCCCTCGCGCGTGCTGAGCGAAGCGCCGCGCGTGCTGATGTCCGAGAACTTGTCGCGCGCGACCGGCCTCAGCGTGGGCGATCAGGTCCGCCTCACGACGCCCACCGGCCCGCACAGCTTCGAAATCTACGCCGTCGTGATCGACTACGGCTCGGACCAAGGCGGCCTGTTCATGGACCGCAGATGGTACCGTCAATACTTTCGCGACGAGCAGATCGATTCGGTCGACCTCTTGTTCGCGCCGGGTGCGTCGCCGGAGAAGGTCGTGGCCCGCGTGCGCGAGCGGCTCGGCGGGCGCGATACGCTGTTCGTGACGCTGGAAGACAGCCTGCGCGAGCACCTCAAGGAGGTCGCCGGCAACGTGCTCGCGCTCACGCGCGCGCCCGAGGTGGTCACCTTGATCGTCGCGCTGATGGGCGTGATCGGCACCATGCTCGCGGGCGTGATCGACCGTATCCGCGAGATCGGGCTCTTGCGCGCGGTCGGCGCGAGCCGGC
>CAZYWR010001477.1:0-2703 GCA_964651185.1 uncultured Polyangiales bacterium | reverse complement strand
GCATCTGCCGCTCTCATCGTGCTGCTTGCCCTGCTCGGACCTGCTCCCGTCGGCGCCGCGTCGGACCGCGACGTGACGCGCGCCACCCTGCCCAACGGGCTGCGCGTGGTGATGAGCTCGGATCGCACCATCCCGACGGTGGGCATCGCCGTGTACTACGACGTCGGCTCGCGCAACGAGGTGCCCGGTCGCTCGGGCTTTGCGCACTTGTTCGAGCACATGATGTTCCAGGGCTCCGCGAACGTGGCCAAGGGCGAGCACTTCCAGCTCATCCTG
Organism: uncultured Polyangiales bacterium; assembly: GCA_964651185.1. Lineage (GTDB taxonomy): Bacteria > Myxococcota_A > Polyangia > Polyangiales > DASUME01 > DASUME01. Next base: position 2,427 of record CAZYWR010001477.1, on the reverse strand, counting down.
AACCGCGGCGGCCAGATGAACGGCACGACCAGCGAAGACCGCACGAACTACGACGAGACGTTGCCCTCGAACGAGCTCGAGCTCGGCCTGTGGCTCGAGGCCGACCGCATGAAGTCGCTGGCGATCACCCAGGAGAACTTCGAAAACCAGCGCCAGACCGTCATGGAAGAGCGCCGGCAGAGCTACGACAACCAGCCCTACGCGCGCTCGTTCTTGCGTATCAACGAGCTCGCCTACGGCGACTACTTCCCTTACGCGCACTCGACCATCGGCGACATGAAGGACCTCATCGCGGCGCCGCTGTCGGCCGTGCAGGAGTTCTTCAACGCGCACTACGCGCCCAACAACGCCGTGCTCGCGCTGGCGGGCGACTTCGATCCGAACGAGGCGCTGGCGCTCGTGCAGAAGCACTTCGGCGACATCCCCGCGCGTCCGCGTCCCAACGATCAGCCGGGCCCGTTTGCGCCCCAGACCGCCGAGCGGACGGAGGTGATGATCGACCCGCTCGCGCAGCTCCCCGGCTTCCATATCGCTTACCACATCCCGCCGGATCGCGAGCCCGACCACTACCCGCTCGATCTGCTGGCGATCGCCCTCGGCGACGGCGAGTCCTCGCGCTTGTACCAGGAGCTGGTGAAGCGGCGCGAGCTCTTGCAGAGCCTGAACGTCGGCACCGATTCGCGGCGCGGACCGGACCTGTTCTCGTTCTGGGCCGTGTGCGCGGAGGGCAAAGATCCCAAGCTCGCGCGCGACCTCATCTACAAGCAGCTGGCCACGGTGGCGAAGACGGGCCTCACGCCGCGCGAGCTGCAGAAGGCGAAAAACCGCGTGCGCAGCACGTTCGTGTTCGGCCTGTCGTCGACGCTCGATCGCGCGCTCGTGCTCGGGCAGTTCGAGCTCTACTTCGGCAACGCGGAGCTCTTGCGCACCGAGCTCGACCGGTACCTCGCCGTGACGAACGAGGACATCAAGCGCGTCGCGAACCAGTACTTCAAGCCCGAAAACCGCACGGTGCTGGAGGTCGCGACCGGTCAGAGCGCCCAGAAGGCCGAAGGAGGAGCCCAGTGAGAGACCTGAAGCATCTGCGTTTCGCCGGCGCGCTCGCGCTCGCCCGTCCTCGCGCGCTCGGCTGTGCGCTCGCGCTCGTCGCCTCCGCAGGTTGCGCGACCGGCCCCAAACCCGCGCCCGCCGCGCCTCCCGGCCCGCAGACGCAGACCAGCGTGGAGCAGCTGCCGGGCGCGCAGCGCGAGTCGCCGCCGCCCTCCGCGCCGGCGCGCGACATCGCCTTCCCGCCGATCCAGCACGAGACGCTCGGCAACGGGCTCACGCTCGACGTGGTGGCCCACAAGCAGCTGCCGATCGTGAGCATGGAGCTGGTGATCCAAAGCGGCAGCGCGAGCGATCCGAAGGATCTGCCGGGCTTGGCCGCGAGCGTGGCCGACATGCTGCGCGAAGGCACGCGCCGGCGTAGCGGCGCAGCCTTCGCGGAGGCGGTGGAGTTCTTGGGAGCGAACCTGCACACCGGCGCCGGCCAAGAGACCTTGCGCGTGCAGATAAGCGCCCTCAGCGAGCAGTTCGATGCCGCGCTCGCGCTCTTGGCCGAGGCGGCGCTCGAACCGGCTTTCGACCAAGGCGAGCTCAGCAAGCTCAAGAAGCGCACGCTCGACGAGCTCAAGCTGAAGAAGGATCGCCCGGTTTGGCTCGCCCGGCGCGAGTTCCACAAGGCGCTCTACGGCGAACATCCTTACGCGCGCATCGACGCCACCGAGGCGGCGGTCAAGAAGCTCGCGCGCACTGATCTGACGGCCTTCCACAACAAGTACTTCGCGCCCAACAACGCCTTTTTGGTCGTGGTGGGCGACGTCGATCCCGCGCAGGTCAAGGCTGCGGCGCAGAAGCTGTTCGGCGCGTGGAAGAAGCGCGACGTGGCCAAGAACGCCTATCCGCCGCCGGTCGAGCGCGCGAGCCGCGAAGTGATCATGGTCGACCGGCCGGCGTCCGTGCAGTCGCAGATCGTGATCGGGAATCTGGCGCTCAAGCGCAACGATCCGCGGTACATCCCGCTCCTGGTCGCAAATCAGGTGCTGGGCGGCTCGGCGGCTTCGCGGCTGTTCATGGATCTGCGCGAGCGCAGGAGCCTCACGTACGGCGCGTACTCGCGCTTGGACGAGACCGTCGACATCGGCTCGTTCCGCGCCAGCGCGGCCGTGCGCACGGAGGTGACCGACGCGGCGATGGCCGGCTTCTTCGAGCACCTGCAGCGCATCGTGCGCGAGGCGCCTCCGCCCGACGAGCTGGCCGCGGCGCAGCGCTACCTGGCAGACTCGTTTCCGCTGGCGATCGAGACCGCCGATCGCATCGGCGATCTGGTCGCGGATTTGCGCATCTACGGCCTGCCCGACGACTACTGGGACAGCTTCCGCTCCA
>CAZYWR010001476.1:0-3052 GCA_964651185.1 uncultured Polyangiales bacterium | reverse complement strand
CCTGAACGCGCTCGCCTGTGCGCGCAAAGGGGCGCGCCTCTTGCTCGTGTCTGCGCTGATCCGCGATCGCGGGCGGCAGCTCACGCCGAGCGAGCGCGCGCTGGCCAAAGCTTCGCGTCCGCTCGCGCTCAAGCCGCTCGGCGATGCCGAGGTGCTCGAGTTGTTGCGCTCGATCTTCGGCGACGCCGAGAACCTGTCGCGTCTGTCCAGCCACTTGCAGCGGTTCGCGCGCGGCAACCCGGGCCATTTGCTCGAGCTGAGCGATCAGCTGGTGCGCCGCAAGATCATCGGCTTCGTGGGCGGCAGCTGGGTGCTTCCGCAGGAAGTGCCGCAGACCCTGCTCTCGCGCAGCCGCAACGAGGCGCTCAGCTCGCGCCTCGACTTCCTCACGCCGCGCGCGAGAGAGCTGGGGCGCGCCCTCAGCGTTCACAAGGGGGTGCTCTCGCGCGAGCTATGCCGTGCGATCGCCGACAGTGTGTCGCACGAGCTGTTCCTCCACTTCGGGAGCCTGCTCGACACCGAGGTGCTCGTGGAGGAGCCCGAGGGTGTGCGCTTCGTCCACGAGCAGCAGCGGCTCGCGCTGTTCGGCGAGCTCGAGCCCGAGCGGCGGCGCGCCGTGCAGCGCACGATCGGCGCGCTCTTGTTGCGCGCGCAGGAGGCGACCACGCTCGATCGCCTCGACGCGGGGCTGCATCTGCTCGAGGGCGGTGCGCCGCAGGGCGGCGACGTGGTGGCCAAGGCCAGCCTGCGCATCGCGCTCGCGGAGAGCGACAAGCTCAAGCACGCGCTGCCCGCGATCGAGCGGGCGCTCCAGCTGTTCCGCGAGCAGGGACGTCCGCGCCAGGAGCTGATCGCGCCGCTCGCTGCGCTGGCGATCGGCGGCTACTTCTCGGACTGGCGTTATGCGGCGCGCTACGGAGACGCCGCGCTGTCGGCGCTCGAGCGCGCGCTCGGGCTGCGGCTGGCGAGAAAGCTGGCGCGCTTTTTCGGGCGCAGGCTCGGGCTGGTGATCGCGCTGCTGATCGCGGCCGTGCGCTTTCGCGTCTGGCGCAAGAACCCGCGCGTGCCGGACTTTCGTCAGGCGATGCTGCTCTTGTTCAGCTGCGCGACCACGCTGACCGGCACGCGCTCGATCTGCCTCGATCCCGCGAGCGCGGGCCGCACCGCGGAGGTGCTCGAGCCGCTCACGGCCCTCGGCGCGAAGCACGCGGCCACGCTGGTGCACGAGTACTGCAGCATCATGGCCGCCACCGTGCGCGACGGCTACGCCGAGACGTACGCGCGCTGGCAGCGCCTGATCGCGCGCTTGTCGAATCCCGAGCCGATCAAGGGCCTCCCGGACTCGCTGCGCATGCGCTACCTGGCGGGCGCCATCTATCCTTGCGGCATCACCGAGTGCCTGCGCGACGACGACAAGGCGCTGCGCGCTGCCGAGCGGCTCGAGCAGTTCGGCATGCAGCTCTACAAGATGAGCGCAGATCAGCTGCGCACCGTGTACTACGCCAACCAAGGCAAGAAGAAGCTGTTCGAGCAGTACCGCGAGCGCACCGAACAGCACGTGATCCAGCAAGGGACGAGCTGGCAAGCCGAGACGTGGGCCGCCTCCACCATGACCACGGTCTACCTGCGCACGCAAGACGCCATGGGCATGAAGCGCGTCTCGGAGCAGCTGCACCGGCTGAGCAATCAGATCCCGTCGCTCGATCCGTATTCGCGTCGCAGCCGCGGCACCTACCTGCTCTTGCGCAAGAAGTACACGGAAGCGCTGCCCTGGCTCGAAGAGGTGCTGCAGGAAGAGCCGCCCGGCATCGTGGGGTGGACGCGCACGCACGGTTCGCTCGCGGCGGCCTACAATCGGCTCGGCGAGCACCAGCGCGCGAAGGCGGCCTGCGAGCGCGCGCTTCGTTACCTGCAGCCCGAGGACCTGGCCTTCGTCGGGATGAACCTGAGCGTGCAGCTCGAGCTGCTGATCGCCGAAGCCGGGCTCGGCAACGGGGCCGAGGCCCAGCGCAAGCTCGCGGAGTTGATCGCGCTGCACGGGCCGAATCAGGGCGGCCTGACGATGGGGCAGCTGCACGACGCGGGCGTGCAGGTCGCGCTCTTGGCGCGCGATCCGGTGGCAGCCAAGCGGCACTTCGTCGAGATGGAGCGCTGGTATCTGGCGACCGAGCTGCCTTCGCTGGCCGAGCGCTGCCAGGTGTTGGCGAGCCGCGTTCAGGTCACGCAGCGCCTGCCGAGTCCCGCGCGTACGGGCCAGGGCGCGACCACGTCCGATTTGCACACCGGCACCGGGACGGCGTCGCTGACGGTGGAGCGCATGCTCGCCGGCGGCAGCATGTCGGTGTTCGAGCGCTCGCGCAAAGCGCTGCAGATCCTGGCCGAGAATACCTGCAGCACCCAGGGCTTCCTGTATCTGCTCGACGGCGAGGGCACGCCGCAGCTCGCGGCGGGGCTGAAGGACGCAGAGCCCGATCCGGAGATCGCGAGCTGGGCGATGAAGCGCCTCGCGCTCGAGTTCGTGGACGAGCTCACGCAGATGGACGAGGAAGGCGAGGAGCGCGAGGAGGCGCCGTGCAACGTGCTGCAGCACGGGGGGAGCTTCTTTCGGATTCTCCTGCTGTTCGCAGCGGGCGCCAAGACGAACGGGGTGGTCGGTGTGGCCGTGCTCGGCTCAGCGGACGAGGAGCCGACGCCTTGTCCTGCCGAAGTGCTAGGCGCGGTCGGCCACCACCTCCAGCGCGCGCTCAAACAGCAGATCGGCACTACTTCGTTGCTCGGTTGAACGCGCGGAGATCCAGGCGCGCTTGGTCGCCATCATGTCGAGCCGCCATGGGCACGCAGAACGCGAGGCGGAGGATCTAGCCGACGACCTAGCAAAGGGGTGTCCTGTCCTAACCCGAAGTCTGCGCGTCGTCGCCGGTGCTGGTGACAACGGTGCTCTTGGCGACGGTAGCGAGGTCGAGCAGCAAGGTCCGGAAGCTGTGGACTGGGCACCGTTGACGGCGTAGTGACCACGATCGGCGATGCTCATCGTCCACGCAGGCGACGAGGT
>CAZYWR010001475.1:0-6305 GCA_964651185.1 uncultured Polyangiales bacterium | reverse complement strand
GGCGCGCGATCGGCGAGCCGCGCGAGGAGCTCCTTGCAAGCGGCGAACGCGCGCGCGCGCAGCAGACCCTCGTCCGCTTCGGGCTGCATCCCCCAGGGCATCTGCTGTACCGCGGGCACGCGTAAGAGCGTCGGAAAGAGGCGCGTCAGCAGCGCGACTTCGCGCGGCATCAGGCTCGCCGCCTCGACCGCGGGCAGCTTGCGCAAGTGCCGGCTCAAGGCGTCGAGCAAAGGATCGAGCGCGTTGAACGGGACGCGCTCGTGCGCGTGGCAGCGGCTCTTGAGCACGACCGCATGCGCGCGCTGCTGGAGCTCCGCGAAGCGCGCGATCAACCCCGTCTTTCCGATCCCCGAGGGGCCCGTGATGACCACGCACACGGGCGCGCCCTGGCGCGCGCGACGCGCCGCATCGGACAGCGCCGCGAGCTCGGCCGCGCGCGAAACGAAGGGAAACAGGCTCGGGGCTTCGAGCGCCACGGGCTCCTCGCCGAGCTCACGCAGCGCCAGCAGCGCGTCGGGTCGCGAGCTCGGGTCTCGCTCGAGGAGGCGCGCGCAGAGCGCGTCGAGCTCCGGCGCTGCCTCCGGGGCGAGCTCGCGCAGGGCGGGCGCGCGCTCGCGCACCTTGCGTTCGAGCAGGGCGCCCGCGGTGCTCGCTTCGAACGGGAGCCGTCCCGTGACGGCCTCGAACAGCATCACTCCCAAGGCGTACAGATCGGCCTTGGGGTCGACCGCCTCGCCCAACGCCTGCTCGGGCGCCGCGTACGCGGGCGTGCCCGCAAACGTCCCCTCGATCGTGCGCCCCGCGCCGTCGGGATCGAGCTCGCCCACCAAGCCGAAATCGACGATCACCACGCGCCCCTCGCCCGTCACGAGCACGTTGTGCGGCTTGAGATCGCGGTGCAGTTTGCCCGCCGCGTGCAGCGCCGCGACCCCGCGCAGCAGCTGCGCCAGCGCGGAGCGCAGCTTGGAGTCGCCCGCCTCTTCGGGTTCCCGCCGCACGTAGCTCAAGAAGTCCGTACCCGGCTCGATCAGGTCCATGACCACGAACCAGCCGTGCGCATCGAAGCCGAGCCCATGCAGCCCGACCAGGTTGGGATGCACGGTCTCGGCCAGCGCTCGGAATTCGTTCTTGAGACGATAGAGGGCGTTCGGGTTGCGCTCGATCAGCAACTTGACGGCGACCGGCAGGCCGGCGCGCGCTTCGTCCACGGCCTCGTAGACGATCCCCATGCCGCCGCGTCCGAGCAGGCGCACGATCCGATAGCGATCCGCGAGGCGGGCTCCGGGCTCGGGCAAAAGGCTGCCGCTGGCAGGCGCACCGCGCACGGCGACGGCCTGGGAATCGGGCGGCAGCCCGTGGGTCTCATCATCGCGGGCCGCATCGGTCACGGGGGGTGACTGCGCCTTTAGCACAGCACCTCCCCGTCGCGGCGGTAGGACCGCCGGAGACCGCGGCGTAGCCCGCTTGCGTAGCTCCGCGGGGCGGGCGCGCTGACGCGTCCAGCGGGCGCAGGCCCAGCTCGCCCATGCTCCACACGAGGTGTGCAGGTCGACCCGCGAGAGGTCGTCCCTCGCGAGCTGCTTGCGAGCGGTGAGCTCGTCGCTGTCTGCGCGCAACTCGGCCAGCGGTGGCCCGAGCCGCAGTATCGAGGTGATATGGCCACCGTCGACCCACGTGCAACGTACGCCGGGCCAGCGCGCGAGCTGTTCTTCGACCGCGTCGGCTCGCATGCATTGATCGCGTCGGCCCGCGATCAGGAACAGGCGCTCGGGCTGAAGCGGCTCGAGCCACTTGCTCAGGAGCGTGTGGTGCAGGCGATCGAGCTCGTCGAGCGAGACGCCGAAGTCGCGCAGCTGCTTGCGCGAGTGGGCCGCGATCGGCGCGTGGCGAACCGCGTGCGGAATATCGAGGTGAGCGACCGCGGCCACGCACCAGGAGAGCGCGGGTTCGAGGCAAGCGCAGATCGTGGCGACGGTTCCGCCCAAGCTCACGCCCACCACGCCCACTTCGTCGTATTCGCCGGAGCTCTCGAGGTAGCGCGCGAGCGCACGCGCGTCGAGCACGGCTTGGCGGACCGATTCGACCGTGCGCGCCAAGTCGGCGCTGAAGAAGTGCGCACCCGCGAAGCGCGCGCTCGCGCTGCGGCGGCGGCCGTGATGCACCTGCTCCAGGTTGAACACGTCGCAGGCGAGCGCCCGCGAGACGAGCGCGGAGACGCCGAGATCCAGCCAACCCGTGCCCTCGGCCATCCAGGGATGCAGGTAGATCGTGGCCCGGCGCGTCGCCCCGATCGCGCGCACGCGCCGCACGCGGAAGTGATGGAGCGCGCGCTGGTGCTCGTAGTAGTGCGAGACCTCGTCGGGATGGAGCGGCACATGCGGGCTGGGAAAGACCAAGGTCTGATCGTGCAGCCCCAAGCCGAGCAGGTGCCGCTTGGCGGCGAGGGGCGCGATCGCGGGCGGAATCGGAAAGAACTCGGCCTTCGTCGCGCGCTCGTAGTGGCTCATGCGCTCGTGCGTGTTGTCCGTGCGATCGAGTTGTTGGTGGCGCAACCAGCTGAGCACGCCGAACAGTCGGTCCACTTGTTCGTGCACTTTTCATCCCCCCATGTGGGCCGGCCGTTCCAGGGCGTGCCGGCGAGGCGGATAGTATGAGGGGGCGAGCTAGAACACAATGTTGGTCCGCTCCCTCGATGCTGCGCTCGTCGTGGATGCGGGCGATGCGCCGGGACCTGATGCGGCTCTGCGCGACGCCGCGAGCGTCTGGACGCCGCCGTCGTCTGCGAAGTGGATGCTCCGCCACCATCGTGGCGCCTCCCGGGCGGCGCGCTTGGACTTAGCCTTGACTAAGTCCAGTGATCTGGCAGCGTGGAACGAAATGAAAAAGGTCAGCACGCACGAGGCGAAGACGCACTTGTCGCGGCTCCTCAGCGAGGTCGAAGCGGGCCAGGAGATCCTGATCTGCCGCGGCGCGACGCCGGCGGCCCGGCTCGTCCCCCTGACGCGGAGAGCTGCGCGTCGGCGTCCGCCGGTCGGGACCGTGACGTCGGATCCCGTACGCGTCAGCGAAGACGCCTTCGCTCCGCTGACGAATGCCGAGCTCGAGACTTGGGGATTGTGATTTGCTCCTGCTCGACACGTGCACGTTCATCTGGCTCGCCAGCGATCCAGCCCGTTTGAGCGAACCCGCGCGGGCGGCGCTCGATGCAGAGCCGAACTTGCTGCTTAGCGATTCGAGCGTGTGGGAGATCTGCCTGAAGTGGCAGGCGAAGAAGATCGTGCTGCCAGCGCCGCCGCGGGTTTGGGTCAGCGAACAGGTCCGCGCGTGGTACCTGGAGCGCGTCCCGATCGAACCCGAATCTTTGTACAGAACCGTCGAGCTCCCCGAGCTGCACCGCGATCCTTTCGATCGTTTGATCGTGGCGCAGGCGCTGGCACTCAACGCGCGCATCGTGACGCCGGACACGGAGATTCGCCGCTATCCCGTCGCGGTCCTGTGGTGAACTTCGCCTCCGTGGCCCCTCATGCCGCGGGCAGGGGTCCGCTGTAGTAAGACGCCGGTCGGATATCGAGCGGCCGAGCGCGCAGCTGCGGCGCGTGCGCGCGCTGTGCGCTGCCATGCGTACGGCCCGGCAACCGCCGCCGAACCTCGATCTGGGCCTGGTCGCCGTGTGCAGCGCGCTGCGCCTGCCCGCGGGCGCGGCGGCGGCGCTGTTCGCAGTAGGCCGCAGCGCCGGTTGGATCGCCCACGCGCTCGAACAGCGCCGTCAAGGCTACCTGCTACGGCCGCGCGCTCGCTACACCGCCGCTTCCCTGGAGCTCCAGGGCTCGTACGCGGAGGACTCTGCGAGCGAAGCTGAGCAAGCGCTCCGCCAGCGCCGGCGCGAGCGCGTGGCCGACCCCGCAAACCCTGCCATGCTGTAGCCGTGCGTCGGTCGTGGTTGCCGTCCATTCATGTCCAGCCCTTCGCGGCGGAGCAAGTCACGAGCCGGAACGCGAAAGCGGAGGTCGACCCTCAGAGCGTCGGGCTCGGTCCGGAGCAGATCGACGCGATTTGGGCGGCAGCGGTGCGGCTCTACGACACCGGGCTCCACCCCGCGATCGCGCTCTGCGTGCGGCGGCGCGGCCAGATCATCATCGATCGCGCGATCGGCCACCTGCGCGGCAACGCGCCCGACGCGCCGCTCGACGCGCTCAAGGTGCCGATTCGCTACGACTCGCCGTTCGCGCTGTTCTCGGCGTCCAAGGCGGTGACGGCCATGCTCATCCACTTGCTCGATGAGCGCCGGCTCGTCCACCTCGACGATCCGGTGGTCGAGTACATCCCCGAATTTGCGCCGCACGGGAAGGACGGCATCACGCTGCGGCAGCTGCTCACGCACCGCGCGGGCATCCCCACCGTGCGCGGCGCGCGCATGGACGATGCCGAGCTGCTCCAGCAACCTGAGGCCATTCTCCAGCTCCTGTGCCGGGCACGTCCGCTTTCGGTGCCAGGCCGGCGGCTCTCGTATCACGCGCTGACCGGCGGGTTCATCTTCGCGGAGGTCGTGCGGCGCGTGACGGGCCGCGACGTTCGCCGCTTCCTGCACGACGAAGTGCTCGCGCCGCTCGGGTTCACCAGCTTCAACTACGGCGTCCCGCCGGAGCGCACCGGCGAGGTGGCCGAGAACGCGCGCACGGGATTTCCGGCCGTGCCGCCTCACTCTTGGCTGCTCGAGCGCGCGCTCGGCGTCGAGCTCGGGCGCGCGGTGGAGCTGTCGAATCAGGCGGCGTTTCAGACCGCGATCATCCCTTCCGGCAACATCATCGGCACCGCCGAAGAGGCATCACGCTTCTTTCAGCTGCTCTTGAACGACGGCGAGCTCGACGGCGTGCGCGTGTTCGAGCGGCGCACCGTGCGGCGCGCGATCGCCGAGCAGAGCTACCTCGAGATCGACTCCTTCCTCGGTCTGCCGGTGCGCTACGGCATGGGCTTCATGCTGGGCGACATCCGCTTCAGCCCTTACGGCAGCGACACGAGCAACGCGTTCGGCCACATCGGCTTTACCAACGTGATCGCCTACGCAGATCCCGATCGCGCCCTGAGCGTCGGGCTGCTCACGAGCGGAAAGCCGTTCCTGACGCCTGGCCTCTATTCGTGGTTCAACGTGATGCGCACGATCGCCCGCGTGTGCGCGAACGGGCCGCGCTGAAGCGCGCGCCGCCGTCTGCTCCGGAGCCGGGCCATTCCATCAATATTGCTTGCGGCTTGTTTGCCGCCAAGGGAGATGGAATCGTGGAGCGGCGGATGCCCGACACACCGGTTCAGCGGAGCGACGCGCGCGAGGGCCGCGTTCTGGCCAAGCAGTACCGCCTGGACGCGCTGATCGGCGAAGGCGGGATGGGCGCTGTGTACCGAGGCCAGCAGCTGTCGGTGAACCGCCCAGTCGCGGTCAAGCTGATCGCCGGCAAGGTCGCCGAGAATCCCGAGTGCGTGAAGCGCTTTCGCCGCGAGGCCGAGGCCATGGCCAAGCTCGGGCACCCGAACACCGTACGCCTGTTCGACTTCGGCGTGAGTGAGGAGGGCGAGCTCTTCATGGTCATGGAGCTGCTCGCGGGCGCCGATCTCGCACAGCGCCTCACCCGGCACGGGCGGCTCCCACCCGCCGAAGCGCTCGCCATCACGCGTCAGACGCTCGAGGCGCTGAGCGAGGCGCACGCGCTCGGCATCGTGCACCGCGATCTCAAGCCCGCGAACATCTTCCTCGCAGAGGTGCACGGCGGGAGCACCGTGGCCAAGGTCATGGACTTCGGCATCGCGGGCATCGAGCAGAGCGACGGCGGCACCAAATTGACGATGACCGGCGCGGTGATGGGCACGCCCGCGTACATGTCGCCCGAACAAGCGCAGGGCAAGGCGGTGGATGCGCGGTCGGACCTGTACTCGCTCGGCGTCGTGTTGTTCGAGATGCTGACCGGGCGCTTGCCGTTCGAGGCTGACTCCGCCGTCTCGCTGCTGCTCGCGCAAGTCTCCACGCCGCCGCCGAAGCTGCGCGAGTTCCAGCCGAACCTGCCTCAGGGCGCGGCGCTGCAAGCGTTCTTGGATACGCTGCTCGAGAAAGATCCCGCGCGGCGCCCGGCGTCAGCGCGTGGGGCGCTCGCGCGCGTGGACGCGCTGAGTCAGCTCGACGAGCTGGCGGGTGTGCGCGTCTCGCGGCTCGCAAACGGCGCCGGCGCGAGCGCGATCCCGGCCGCCGCGCAGTGCACCTTGGCGGCGACGCTCGGGAGCCGGCCGCGGCGCTGGGCGATTTCCGGAGGGCTGGTGCT
>CAZYWR010001474.1:0-3267 GCA_964651185.1 uncultured Polyangiales bacterium | reverse complement strand
TTTCCGTCTTCTCGAAGTAGCGCGTCTCGATGCGCTGGCCACCGTGCTTGAACTCCTTCCAAGCGCGCGTCCCAACGGGAAACGTCCAATACGGCTTCGAGTTGTCGATCGTCGTACCCGGCGGCAAGTAGAGCCAGCGCTGCTTGTCCGCGCCATCGCTCCAAAGGTGCATGCCCGGCGTGTAAGGGCGTACCGGCGCGGCGACCGTCTTGGCGACGAGATCGCTGTAGAGGCCGGTGCACTCGAGCGTCGCGGGCGAACCGTCGGAAGTGGGAGGGCAGTGCGCCGGGACGACGAGACTGCCCTGTGTTTGCGAGTCGCTCCCGGCTGGCAGCGGCACGTCGTCGACGCAGGACGCGACGACCACGGCGCCGAGGGGAAGCAGGCGAAGAAAAGCGCGTTGCATGGCTCAGGTACCCAAAAGCAGATGCCGGCACTCGCGAGGGGGGCCGGTCGGAGAGCTCGTGTGAGCATGCCGGAGGCGCGCGCGAAACGCAGCAGGGAATAGACAGATTTTTTGGCGCCGCGTTTAGCGCCACACAGGGCGGAAATTTCGCGCCTTAAACGCGCGAACGCTCACGCCGGACACTCTGGCCGGCGCGAGCGTTCGTGGTGGAGCTAGACGAGGCGCTCAGGTGCCCGCGTCGGCCGTAGCGGTCGTCGTGGTCGTGGAGCTGGTCCCCGCGTCGGCCGCGGTGGTCGTCGTAGTGGTGGTGGTCGTCGTGGAGGTCCCCGCGTCGCTCGCTTCGCCGCCGCCCGTGGTGCCCGTCGGGAGCGTGAAGCCACCGTCGCCCAAGCCGGGGAAACGGAAGCCGCCGTCGCCGAAGCCCGGGATGTTAATGCCGCCGTCGGTGATGAACGAGCAGATCCCCGAGGGAATGGGCAATGAGGCCCCGCAAGCACCGGCGTCGCTGCCGCCGCCGAAGAGACCAGTCGGGATGCGGAAGCCCGCATCGCCGAAGTTCGGCATCGGGAAGTCGAAGCAGCCCTGCGTCTGGGGATCGATCGAGCGTAGGAAGGTGACCAGACCGTCGGGGTCGGGCACATCCCATTGATGGCCCATGCCCCAGAGGCACTCCGGGATGCCAGTGCGCTGCGCGAAGCCATCGGGCTTCATGCCGTGCAGGAAGATGTTCTTGAGATCGTCGTCGGAGTAGCCGCCGGTCTGCTGTGGCGTGTGCATGACCTTGAAGATGAGCGCCGTCTGACCATGGCACGTGGTGCAGGCACCACCGTGGTCGATCGACGCGAAGCTCGTGAGCATCGCACCGTTGGGGAGCGCGGTCTTCATGACGTTGTAGCGATCAGAGCCGGCCTGCCACTTGTCCGGGGTGCTCTGTGTGATCGTCAGCGTCGCCGAGCTGCTGACCCCACCTTTGCTGGCCGTGATCTTGACGACGCCCGCGCCCTTCATGGTGAGCATCGCCCCGTCCGCGGTATTCTCAATATCGACCTTGGACGGGTCGGATGCCTTGAACGTCACGCCCGTGACGACGGCGACGTTGCCCTTGGAGTCGACTCCTTCGACGACGACGGGCAGCTTGAACGTGTGCACGCCGTCATAGGCCGAGTACATCGGCGAGAAATGGATGGCGAGCGCGCCGCCGCCGGTGTCGTCGTCTCCCGTGCTCGGGTTGGTGTCGGAGTTCTTGCCTGAATCGTCGCCGCCACATGCCATGAAGGCGCCGCCGATGGCGAGCAGGACTCCCGCAGCCAGGCCGAGGTGTGTTGAAGCGTTACCAAATCGTTGTGAAGCGTTCATCGGTATTCGCCCTCTTTGAAAGGGGGCGATACTAATCGCAGACCGCGCCAAATTTGTGCGCCAACGTGAGCCGCCCTGCGCGTTTTTCGGGCATTTCATCCGAAAATTGCACATCTGATGTACCTGGGGAGTTTCTCACCAGCGCGCGCACGGCCTGCGCCGTATGTCGTTTCGCCGCGATATTGCAAGCATCTCTCGCTTCAGGCGGCGGTTTGGCGGGCGCTGCGTGTGGACACGCACATGGCGCGTGAGCCGCTTGCGGGCACCGCATTGGTCGTGATCACGCTCACCTCGGCCGACCTCGCGTGGCACCGCGCGAAACGCGTGGCGGCTACAGCGACTTGCGGTGCTCTCGCTACGATTTGGTGCCATAGCCCCCGGTGGTCACGCGTGAAAGCCGGCCCTGCTCGAAGGTCAGGTAGCGAACGAGGCTATGGGGGCCGAAATCGTAGAGCCATTGTTCGACTGCCACCGGGACGACCACTTCCTCGACGTAGCCGCAACGCACTACGCCCTGCTGCACGAAACAGGGAGTGCTGATCCAGCGGCGCAAGGCGCGGTATTCGACCCACTGGTTTTCTGCGTCGGGGCTGCCACAGAGGCTACGGACCTCATAAGGAGCGTCGCCCTCACTGACGAGCCTCGAGCCGCAGCTCATGCCGTCGGCGCGCGCGCGCCCCGCGCTGAGACCAAACAGGGCGCACAGCAAGATTCGAGCGCTCCAAACCCAGGGCCGACGATGCATGGCAGGCTCCTTTCGAGACGAACTCGCACGTTACACGGTCCAACGCACGAGTACGCCCGTTCCGGCGGCGCCGCGCAAGGCCGGTGGCGGCGCATCAGTCCATGAGCAGAACGATGCGCGCGTTCAGCTCGCTGGCGGGGCGCGGGCAGCCCGCGCGCCAGATCGAGGTATCACTCGCGCCGCACAACGCGAGCGGCGCGATGGCGCCCACCAGCAACAGCGTGTAGGCGTGGCCGGGCTGGAAGGTCGAGGACGAGTACATCGCCTTGGCGATCGGCATCACGCTGGTGGTCGAACAATCTTTGTTCTGCGCGTCGAACTCGCCCTTGGCGAACACACGGAAGATGTAGCTGAGCTTGGGATCGAACGCGCTGCCGACCCCGGCGCGCAGCCGAAACGGAATGACGGCCGGGGTCTGCGAGGTCTCGCGGCCACCCGCCGTCACGCACAGGCGTACGGCTCCTACGCCGGGGCCGGCGCCCGCATCGCCGTCCGCGCGCACGTCGGGGATGGCGTGAAATACGGCGAGCGAGAAGCTCTGCGCGCTGCCCAGCGGAGGGTCGGCCTGGATGAGCGCACGTGTACCGAACGCCGCCTCGTTCACGCCGTCGAGCGCTTGCGGTTTCAGCGCCACCCCTGAGCCCAGCAAGGTCACGGCCGGCGCTCCACCGAGCGTGCTCGGTAGCTCGAGCTCCGCCAGGTTTTCGTCCGTGAGCTGGTGGTGAGGATCGAGCCAATCGCGCGTGATCGGAAGCGGGAT
>CAZYWR010001473.1:0-4397 GCA_964651185.1 uncultured Polyangiales bacterium | reverse complement strand
GCTGGATCGTCGCCTAAATTCGTTTCACAGCCGTTCGCCACGAGGTCTCCGTCGCAGTCGTCGAAGCCGACGTCGCACATGGCGAGACAGCGGCCGCCCTGGCATGCGGCACGACCGTGATTGTCGCTGCACACTCGCCCGCAGGCGCCACAATTCTTCGGATCGGACTCGTAGCTAAAACTTTGGCATTTGCCGTTCGCATCACAGAAGGAGCAAGCGTCGTCGCAAGCGCTCTCGCAGCAATGCTTCTCCGTGCAGCTGCCGCCAGTGCACGCGCTCGCGCAGAAACCCGAAGCGCACTGCATGCTCTCGGTACACTGAGCGCCGTTCACGTGCGCGCAATCGATATCCTCGGACAACGTGCAGTTGTGAGGGCAATGGCCGTCAGGCGCCCCGCAACGCCGGTAGTTATCTGGACCTGGCCAGTTCGTCTTCAAGTCGAGTCCAGCGCTCGTCGGCTCGGTGCGCGCCGGCTCTGCATGAGATTCACACATCTCGGTGTCATAGGCGCACGAGAAGCCCGACACGGGACAAGTAGGGTCCCCATCGTAGCGGGCACAGGAATTGGCCAACCATACGCGCACCAAGCTCGTTCGATGAGCGGCGAACAGCGCGCGCACGGTCTGGCGGATGACCAACCGTGCCCCTGCATCGCTGTCGAGCCATCCGTCGAAGCGCACGAGCGCGTCCGAGCGGCTCCCCGCCCCCTGTCCCTGCTCGACCATCATGTCGAACACGTATGTCGTGTTGGCGAGCGATCCGGTTGGCACGTCGAAAGTGCGCCGCAAGCTGGTATCGCGTTCTTGTTCGTCGAGGACGACAGCTTCCACACGAGAGAGCTTCGCGTCCGAGTACACGGCGAACCGAAGCACCGACGCATCTACGTATTCGCTCGTGCAGCCGCACAGCGACAGCCACAGCAGCGAAAGCGAGAGCCGCCTCCGCCCCGCGCGAGTGCGCCGCTCGCCGTCCGGCCTAGTCATGGGTTCACGACAATCCATGGGCTCGAGCCGGGCGCGGGCGAGCGCGTTTTCGGGTCGCGACCTCGCGTGGCGAGCACCGCGGCCGTCGTCGCACCCGCGGCGAGAACCGCGGCGGCCGTCCAGACCCACCACTTCTTGTATGCCGGCGGGCTCGCGGTGTCTCGCTCGGGCGCGAGGTGGTGATCCGTCGTGGCCTCCGGCGAGGGCAGAACGACCTGAACATTGAGCTGGTCGCCTCCGTGTACGCGAACCTGGCGCCGCTCGGGCAGGCGCCCGGCCGCACGAAACTCGAGCACATGATCGCCGACCTGAAGCGCGAGCGCCGCCTGCGGCCCGGTCGCCACGGTGATCCCATCGACGCTCACCGTCGCTGAACCTGGCTGGACGTCGACGTGGACTTCTCCGACGTACGCGCGCGCGCGGCGGAGTAAGGTCCGCACCTCATCGCGCAGATCGGGAGAGAGCGGCCTGACGGACGAGGCCAGGGCGGCAGTAAGGAACTTGACCGATTCGCCGTAATTGCGCAGCTCGAATTCGACCTTACCGAGTCCACGCAGGGTCCGCGCGTTCGGGAAGATCTGATGGGCTGTCCGAAAGTGCTCGCGCGCCTCTTCGAAGTGACCCCTTTCGTATTCGTCGACTGCGCGATCGATCGCTTCATCGTATCCTTGCGGCAGCGCCACGTCGGGTGGCGGAGTCGAATCCGAGCTCGGGGGAGCATCGTCGCTCGCGCCGGACGCCGGAGCTGCTGGTGGTCTCAACGCGGCGGCGGGAACGTCCGCAGACTCGGGAGGGTGGCCCTCAGGTTCGGCGCGGGCTGCGACGGGGAGCGTCGTCGCTAGGCTCATGCCCAGAAAGCAGATAAGCGAGATGTTGCTCGCGATCCACGATGTGCGGTCACGTCGCGCGCAACGATCACTCATGTGTCCCTCCTACGGCGCGGCGGAGCGCAGAGGGCGATACGGCGTGCCCTCACCCGCGATGTACGTACTCGAGTTCGTCATTCCTCCCGCTCTGCATTCAGAATTCGTCCCGATGAACGGGACCGGCACGAAGCGGAGCCTCTGCGGGCGCCCCGCCCCGCCGGAGTTGCACGGGCTCTGGGGTCTCGAGCGTGCTCGGAACCAGCTCCGCTGAAGCGCTTGCCACGGACACGCGAGCGGGCGGATCGGTTTGAGCAACCGCGGTCTGTGCTCTCTCGCGCCGCGAGCGCGACAAAGCGGCGTGCGCCATGGCGGCACTCGCGCGGCCGGAACTCGCCCGGAGCTCGGGCACACGCGAATCCTCCCGCGGCACCGCCCCTCCATCCTCGCGCGCACGGGATGAGTCGCCCTCTGCGGCCGTCGAGTTCGGCTGGGCTGACATATCGGGTGCCAGAGACGCGCGATGGTGCGTGGGTGGGCGCGGGCGTACACGCTCGCTCGGCACGCGCAGCGCCGTGGCGGCGACAGGAACACCGAGCAGCAGCGTGACGAACACCGCGCGGCCCGCGCGCCGGTGGACGCGCCGCTCGGAACGAGCGCTCACCACGCGAGCGTGCGCGCGCGACAGCGACGTGGCCGGTACGGTGCTCTCGTCGCGCGGAGCGCCGCTCGAAGGAATGGGCTCTTCGCCGGGCTTGAGCCGAACCAGGGCGTCCGGATAGCGCGCAGGATCTGCGAAGGGACAGAGCGCTTGCGCGAGCTCGCGCAGCGATTGGAAGCGTTCGCCGCGATCGCGCGCGATGGCGTGCATCACGAGCGCGTCGAGCTCGGCTGGGATCTCGGGCCGGAGCGCTTTGGGCGCGCGCGGGACGGTGGTCATGAACTGCATGGCTTGCTCGCCGAAGCTCGTCGCGCTGTAGGGAGGACGGCCCACCAGCGTCTCGTAGAGGATCACGCCAAAGGCATAGACGTCCGCGCGCCCGTCGATGTCGCGCTCGCCGCGCAGCTGCTCGAACGATACGTAGCGCGGTGTTCCGAGCAGCATGCCCGATCCGGTGAGCTGCGCGCGCTCAGCGTCGAACGTCTTGGAGATCCCGAAGTCGATCACTTTCGGAATTGGCTCCTGCAGCCCCGCGATATTGGCCAGGAAGATGTTGGCCGGCTTGATGTCTCGGTGCACCACGCCGGCGGCGTGGGCCGCGGCAACCCCCTCCATGGCTGGCAAAAGCAACGCCACCAGCTCGCACACGGATAAAGGCGCGCGGGCGATTCGTTCGGACAGGAGCTCGCCGCTCAGGAGCTCCATCACCAAGAAGAGGTCGCTGTCTTCCTGGACGACATCATAGAGATCGACCACGTGGCGATGGCGCACGCGCGACATGGCGCGCGCCTCCTGCAAGAGGCGCTGCGCCCCGATCTCACGCGCAGCCACGCGCGGATGGAGCCACTTGATCGCGGCGCGTTTGAAGGTGATCGTGTTTTCGGCTTCGAACACCGCGCCCATGCCGCCTTGGCCGAGCGCGCGCAAAATCCGGTACTTCTCGCCGACGATCAGACCGGGCGTTGGAGTCAGCACGACATCTCCTCCCGACGCACGCCGCGCGTCCGGACCATCCCGCTGCACGATACTGACGGTTACCTATACGGCCGCTACGACGACAAGCTGTCCTCTCTTCCCCCCGACGCGCCGGCGACGCAGGCAGATGGGCCCATACGCGTCGGCGCGTGGCCGTCCCACCGACCTTGTTGTGGGGCGCCATGCCGCGGCAAAAACGCAGGCAGGCCTCGCAAGAAGCGGAGCGATGAAGAGGTGGACCTCGAAGTGGCTGTCAGCGTGCGCGTTGCTCGCGTGGGGACGACCCGCCCGGCACGAGCCGGCGTCGTCGCCATGCAGGTCGATGCGAGCGCGCCAATCCTCAGGCCCGCACGGCGACGCGCTAGCTCTTGGCCACGAGCTCGCGCGTCGGACCATGGGCGATCTCGCCCGCGTGCGTGAGCAAGCTGCCCTTGAGGATCTCGTCTTCGAGGTCGAGCTTGAGCTCCCCGCCTTTGGCGATCAGCATGAGAAACGCCTGCACGTTGCGCGCGAACAAGGTGCTCGCATCGTAAGGCAGCGTCGCTGGCAGGTTCGCCTCGCCGAGGATCTTCACGCCGTGCTTGACCACGGTCTTGCCGAGCTCGCTGAGCTCGCAGTTGCCACCCTGTTCGACCGCGAGGTCGACGATCACGCTGCCGGGCTTCATGCCATGCACCATGTCCGCCGTCACGAGCCGCGGCGCCGGGCGTCCGGGCACCAGCGCGGTCGTGATCACCACGTCGGCGAGCGCGAGGCGGGCCTTCAGGATTTCCTGCTGCTTCTGCAGAAAGTCCGCGCTCATCTCTTTGGCGTAGCCGCCCTGCCCTTCGCCGCTCTCGAGGCTCGGGAGATCGATGAACTTCGCGCCGAGCGACTGCACCTGCTCCTTCACGGCCGGACGCACGTCGCTCACCT
>CAZYWR010001472.1:0-1807 GCA_964651185.1 uncultured Polyangiales bacterium | reverse complement strand
CCCTACGCATACGCACCCTCGTCGTGGCGCTGCTCGCGGGCATCGCCCCGCGCGCCGCGCACGCCGACGCGATGCGCGACGCCGAGCGCGCGATCGCCCATGGACGCTACGATCAAGCGTTGAGCGCGCTCGCGCCGCTCGCAAAACGGGAGCGCCCGCGCGCGCTCGCGCTGACCGGACGTATCCACCAGCTGCGCGGCCAAAAAGCCGAGGCCGAGGCGAGCTTTCGCACGCTGATCGCCCTCTACAACCGCGGCGCCATCGACGCCCATGATGGAGACGCCTTGTGGGCGGTCGCCGAGGCCACGCGCGCGCTCGGCGCTTACCGCGACGCCAACGCGACGTTCGCGCGGGCCGTCGAAGCGAGCCCGGAGCGCGTCGAGATCGAGCTCGCCTGGGCCGACTTGTTCATCGAAAAGCACGCGCTGGGTGAGGCCCACACCAGCATCGCGCGCGCGCTGGCGCGGGACCCGGACCATCCGGGCGCGCTCGAACGCATGGCGCGCCTCGAGCTCGAGCGCGGCGCCGACTTCGCGAAAGTCGACGGCCTGTTGACGCGCGCGCTGGCCCAAGATCCCGATCTCACGGCCGCCTACGTCACCCGCGCGGGCATGGCGCTGCGCGATGAAGATCTCGCGCTCGCCGATCAGCAGCTCGAGCGCGCGCTGCGCATCAACCCGCACGACCTGGAGGCGCTGAGCGTGCGCGCCGCCGTGCGCTTCTTGGCCGACGACGCGCGCGGCTTCGCCGCGGCGGTGCAGCGCGTGCTCGACGAGAATGCGCGTTTTTCCCGGCTCTACTCGATCGTCGCGACGTACGCCGAGTGGGAGCACCGCTACCCGGAGCTGGTCACGTTGAGCGACGCCGCGCTGCGCATCGATCCCGAGGACGCCTACGCGCACGCCACGCGCGGCATCAATTTGTTGCGCATCGGACGCGAGCAGGAAGGGCTCGCCGCGCTCAAAGCGGCCTGGGCGCGCGATCACTACAACGAGCAGGTGTACAACCTGCTCGAGCTGTACGAGCGCACGATCGCCGAAGAGTACGAGAGCTTCGAGGCGCCGCCCTTTCGCATGCGCATGCTGCGCAAGGAGCGCGCACTACTCGAGCCTTACGCAGTGCCGCTGGTGTTGCGCGCGCACGCGGCGCTCTCGAAGCGCTACCACTTCACGCCCGGCGGTCCGCTCGACGTCGAGCTCTACGCCTCGCCCAAGCACTTCGCGATCCGCGCGACCGGACTGCCGCAGCTCGGCATCCAAGGCATCTGCTTTGGCAACGTGGTGATCGCGCTCTCGCCGAAGGGCGGCGAGTTCAATTGGGGGCAGATCCTGTGGCACGAGCTCAGCCACGTCTTCCACGTGCAGCTCTCGAAGGGGCGCGTGCCGCGCTGGTTCACGGAGGGGCTCGCCGAGTACGAGACCGAACAGGCGCGCCCGGAATGGAAGCGCGAAGACGACCGCCCGCTCTACGACGAGCTCGCGCGCGGCGAGCTGCCGTCCTTGCTCGACCTCAACCGCGCCTTTACGCACGCGCAGAACCCGGAGGCGCTGATGGTCGCGTACCACGCCAGCTCGCGCGTGGTCGGCTACTTGGCGCAGCGCTTCGGCTTCGACGCGATCGTGCGCATGCTGGCGCTGTGGGGCGAGGAGCTCCCCACGCCTGAAGTGATCCGGCGCGCGCTCGCGGTGGAGCCGGCCGCGCTCGAGCCCGAGGTGCGCGCGGCGCTCTTCGAGCCGCTGCGCGCGCGCTACGCCCGCGACGCGCGCTTCGACCTGAGCGCCTACCAAAACCTCGCCGAGTGGCGCCA
>CAZYWR010001471.1:0-6062 GCA_964651185.1 uncultured Polyangiales bacterium | reverse complement strand
GCTCGCCGGGCATGCGCGGGCGGATGGTCCCAGCACTCGGACTCCGCAGCTTGATCTCCGCGATCACGCGCGGGAGCGCGGGACGGCTCCGGCGCAGGGGCGCGAGCAGCTCCGGACGGGGCGCCGCGCTGCTGCGCGCGAGGCGCCCGAAGATCGTCGCACGGCGCGCCCGGCGCGCGACTTCGACGCGCTTGCGCTCGACGATCTGGGCGAGGTGGTCGATCGCGCTCACGGCTCGTGGTCTAAAACGAAGGGCCGCTCGTGTCGAATGTTCGCCGGGACACCTTGCAACGAACTGGTCGCGGTCCGCCGCGACGGCGGTAGCCGCGCCACGAAGCGCTGCACCATCTCGCTACCGTGCTCAGTCATGAACGACTCGGGGTGAAATTGGACACTCTCGATCGGCAGCTCGGCATGACGCACGGCCATCAGCTCGCCGCGATCGGTGTACGCCGTCGCACGAAGCGGCCCGACCAGCGTGCGCGGATCGACCACGAGCGAGTGATAGCGCGCCACCGAGAGCGGGTTCGGTAAATCCGCGAACAGTCCGCAACCGTCGTGGTGCACGAGCGAGGTGCGGCCGTGCATGAGCCGCTCTGCGTGCACGACGCGAGCGCCAAACGCGGCGCAGATGATCTGATGGCCGAGGCAAACGCCCAGGAAGGGCAGCTCGCCGCGCAGCGCGCGCACGAGTTCCAGACCGATGCCCGCCGCCTCCGGCCGGCCCGGACCGGGAGTAAGCACGATGCCGCGTGGCGCGCTGCGCCGTACGTCGTCGACAGTCACTTCGTCGCACTGCACGACCTGCACGTCGTTCGCGAAGCGAGCCAACAGGTGGACGAGATTCCACGTGAAGGAATCGTGGTTGTCGACGACCAGCAGCATGTGCGTAGATGCCGACCAAGATGTCATGCGCTTCCTCTGTCAGCGAGAGGGCGCGCGCGCGCTGGGCTCGCGTTTGGGCTTGTCGGTGTTTTGCCAGCGCGCGTGAAGAGCGGGGCGAGGCCGCGCTTGACATCTTGAAGTGACGGCAGATACCTTCGCGCCGTTTCACTGGGCCTCGGCCCCAATGTCCTATCCGCGCGCCCAGAGAACGCTGGAAAACATGTCAGAGCAGCCCAAAAAAGCGAGAGACATCAAAGATCTGAAGGCCCGTCTCGGACGCGGCCCGCAGCCCGGTCCCGGCGGCGCGCCGGGTCCCGTCTCCGGCAGCATCCCAGCTCCCGTTCCGATGCCGGGCGCCTACGGCGGTCCCGGCATTCCGCGTGGTGCGGAGGTGCCGGCGCCGTTTGCTCCCGCTCCTGGGCAGCGTCCTTCCGGTCCGGCACAGACCGGCCGTTCGATGCGACCACCGACCGACCCATTCGCGCCTCCTGGAGGCGCACCGTTTCCGGCGCCGAGCGGTCCGCCCGGCGCGCCGTCGCCGAGCATGCCGCCACGTGGCGGCGCGCCTTCGGGCCCGATGATGCCGGCCGATCCCTTCGCAGCTGCGCCGGCGGCCGCAGCCGCACGCGAAGTACGGCTCGTGATCGACGACAAAGCCGTGTCCGACGCCGAGCTCGGACGCCGGAGCGGCGGCAAGTTCATCCTCGCCGCGCTGGTGTCCGCAGCGGCTGGCATCTTCGTCGGTTGGTTCGTGGGGAGCACCTGGCGCGAACGCCAGATCTACGACGTGGTTCTGGCAGACGCGAAGGAGATCTACGGCGCGGTGCAGACCGCTTCGGGTACGGTCGAGAAGGCGCAGAAGCTGATCGACCAAGCCGTCAAGTCGGCGGCGAGCGCCGGCAAGGGCAGCGAGATCGACTTCAAGGCGATCGAGGAGCTGCGCAAGCTCGAGAAGCCCTTCCCCGCCGACGTCTTCTCGCGCAAGCACTACCGCGCGTTCGAAGCGGCGACCGTCGACCAGCTGTTTCAGTACTACAACAACACGAACCAGCTCTGGGCCCGTATCGCGTCGATCGGCGCGCGCACGGTGTCGCCCGCCGGACGTGAAGCGCTTACGAAGGCGGCCCAGGCCGCGGCCACCGACTACGGCTGTATCCCGTTCAAAGAGGACAAGGCGTTCGGCTGCGGCATCGTCGCCGTCACCAAGGGCGAGGACGGCAAGTACACCGCGGTCACGCGCGGCGGCAGCTACGAGAAGCAGGCTTACACCGGCCAGGATCTCGGCTCCAAGACCAGCGACTACGTGATCCCGATCGACAAGGCGCGCAGCGGCGAGGTCCTGAGCGGCACGACCAGCCAGTTCCAGGGCTTCGCACGAGACCTGATGGAGGCGAAGACGCTCGCCGATCAGACCTTGGAGATCCAGGGGCGTCTCACCACGCAGCTCGGCAACGTCGCCAAGCTCCAAAGCCTGAACTGATCTGGACCACCGCGCTGGCGCCAGGGCGTGCGCGATGCGCGCCGGTGCCGTGCGGCTTGCGCGACTCGCCGATCCGAAAGACGCGTGCACCCGCTGCGCGCCATCGTCGTCGGCCGCGCGCCGTCCGGATGAAGTGAAGCGCCCGCCCTATCCGGCTGCGCGGCGCAAGAGCGCGGTGATGCGCTCTTCTTCGGCCGTGATCGTGCGGCGGGGCTCGTGTGCGTTGTGGTCGATGAGCAGCGCCTCGAGCTCGGGTCGCAATGCTGCGAGGCTTCCGGCGTCGAGCTGTTCCAAGAGATCCAGCGCAGAAGCGGGCGGAACCAGCTGGGCGCGACGATAGAGCCGGACCACCCATGCCGCCCACTCCGGCCTGCCTTGGAGCTTGGCCAGCCGCAGCGCGACGCGAGCTGCGTCGGTGAGCTGCTCGTGCGCCAGCTGGCCGCCCGAGCGTTGGCGCGCTTCCAAATCCCGGCTGCAGCGCTCCAGCATCCTCTCCGCCTCGGGCAAGCGCCCGGCCGCCAAGGCGCGCTCGATCACCTCCGCGATGAGCCGCACCGTCCAGCCGGAAGGGTGCGGCTCGACGGCCGTGATCGTATCGGGACCCGTGTTCGCGCTGAACGGCGCCGGCGTTCCGCAGTGGGGGCACCCAGCCGACTCGCCGGGGAACGGCCGGCCGCAATGGTGGCAATGCGCCATCGAGCCGGTCGCGCGCGGCAGGCGCACGGCCTCTGCGCCCTCGCCGACCGCCAGAAACACGAGATCCTGGGTACCGAGCCGCAGCCGGTCCAAGTGGCGCAGCGGTACGTCGCCGTCGATCAAACGCTCGTTGACGCGCACCCCGTTGCGGCTGCCGAGATCGCGAACGCGCACATCGCTGTCCGTGATAGTCAGCTGTGCGTGCACACGGGATACGAGCGGATCGTCGAGGGTAATCTGACACTCGGAGCTGCGTCCGAGGGTGACCACAGGCCCTATCAGGTCGAGCTCCTGCAGCAAGAATCTCAGGCGAAAGCGCGCCACATACATCCTGGCGACGAAAGGGAGTCGCAACTTCCATCATGCCAGCGTGCGGCCGCCACAGCTACCGCCAAACGAGGGCGCTGGGGGCGCCGCGCTTTCTCGCCCTCGCAGCTTCGTGTACCCTGAGAGACAGTGCGAGAGCAGATTGAGACGATCATCGGCGAGGTGCTCGCGCCCCTGTTCGCGGCCGAGGGCGGCACAGTCGAGCTGGTAGACGTGCAGGACGGCGTGGTGCAGCTGCGCTTCGGAGGCAGCTACCGCGGCTGTCCGAGCGTCCCGTTCACCGTCGCGAGCTTCGTGGTCCCGGCGCTACGCCAGGCGGTCGGCGGCGACGTACGGGTGGAAATCCTGCCTTAGAAGGTGGAGGCGATCCTAAAGTGGGTCGTCCCCCAGCCTCGACGTTTCGTGCGGGCGCTACCGCGCGATCAGGAAGCTTTCGCCTAGCGCGCGGCATTTCGGAGGCCGCGGGCTAGGCCTTACAGGCCGAGACCCTTGAGCGGATCGTCCTCGCTCGAGACGCCCCCCGAAGGCTCGGGTGCTGGCGGCGGTGTGGTTGCGCTCGTGCCCGTGCCCTTGGCGGGACCGCCCTTCTTGCCCTGATCTGCTTCGGGTGCGTCCTGACGATGACGGATCTTGCCGGTGATGCGATCGACGATGTCCGGATTGCTGTCGCCCGCAGACGACTCGGAGCCGGTCACGGAATCGACCAGACTATTGCCCGAGCGCTTCTCCTCGGGCTTGGTGGTGCGCAGCTCGGGAAGCTTGCGCAGCGTGTTCTTGTCTTCGAACACGAGCGAGTAGAAGCCGTAGAACTGCTTGTTGTCGACGGCGCGCAGACGCGTCGTCTTGTCCTGCCACTCGAGCCAGCTCTGCTTGCCGCCGCCGTGGGTCGCCTCGCCCTCACGCTTTTGCGACTTGCCGTAGCGGGCCTGAATGGCGTCGGCGAACTGATCGAAGCTCTTGCCTTCGAAGGCCTCCGCTTTGAAGGCCTTGTACCACTTCCACAGCTTGTTCTGGATGAAGAAGTAGTAGTTCTCCGAGGTGTCGTCGCTGACCACGAACAGCGATTCGCCGTTGTGGTGGGTGAACTCGCCCTTCAAGAACGAGACGTCCCAGCCCGTCTTTTTGCCGTTGAAGTCGACCACGCTCGAGCGCAGCTTCTGCAGCTCGTCGCGCATGCGCGCGCGCAGCTTGTCTTCTTCGATCGCGCCGCTCGCCTTGGCCAACAGCGGCTTGTATTTGTCGCGGACTTGATTGGCGAAGTGCTCGAGCAGCTCTTCGCGCGCCATGCCCCAGTGGAGGTCGCCCATGGCCTTGGCGATCTCAGCGCTCTGCGGCGCTTCTCCCACGGTCTTCGCTTTTTTCTTCGGCGCTGCGTGCGCGGCGCTGAAGCGCGCGCTTCCGTGCGCGAGCAGCGATAAGTCGACCGACGACAGGGTGAGGGCGCCGAGCAGCGCTCCGACCAGCATGCGGTTCATGGTGGCTCCTCCTGACAAAGCGGGCGCAGCATACACGCGTTATGCGGGAATGTCGCTACGCGGCTGTCTCCGGGACGAGCGGCGTCCGGTCGCGCCGAGCCGTCCGGGTCCAGGCCCCGCCACGATGCCCGCTGCAGGGCGCGGTTTCCTCGCTTTTTCGAGGTCCCGTGGAGGGGGATGGCTACGTTGCCGGCGCAGCCTGCTCGGGGCGCGCGCGCGCCGCGTACGAGGAAAGATCCAAAAAGAGCCGCGTGCCGCCGGCCACAGCGAGCGGCATGAAAAAAAGATTGAGTAGCGGAACGAACAAACATGCAGCCACACCGCAGCCGAAGCCGAGGGTGGTGAGCGGACGCACGCCCAGCAGAGACAGGCGCTGCCGAACGTCGAGGCCCCGCCGGGACGCGGGCCAGTCGACGTAGTCGAGCGCGAAGTAGAACGAGGTGAACAGCCACGCGAAGCCAGCGTAGAGCGCCTGCCCTGCGCCCGGCACGAGCCATGAAGCGACCCAGAGCGGGCCCATGACGCCGGCGTACAAGGCGAGCTTGAACAGCTCGAGCCGTACGCTGCGCCCGAGGTCGCGCCAGACGCGTGAGAGCGAGAAGCCGGGCGCGGCGCAGCTCGTCTCGATCTCCTCGACGGCCTCGCTGAGCGCGTCGTTAAAGGGCGCGGCGAAGAGGCTCGCGAGCGCGATGCAGCCGAGCACCGCGACCCCGAGCCCGAGCAGGAGCGCGAACGCACGAAGCAGGAAGTGCAGCGCAGCGAGCAGCGCCCCCAGCCAGCCGTGCGCGACCGGGGCACGCCACACCAGCGCGACCAGTTCGTCGTGATAGTGCACGGCCAGCACGACGCTCGCGATGAGCGCCAGCGCGGTGAGCACGATCGGCGGCAGCCAATAGCGCGCGAGGCCGGGGTGCCGCCGCAGGATCGCGAAGCCGCGCAGTGGATAAGACAGTCCGCGCAGGAAGTCGCCAGGATGAAACCAGCGCCACACGGCTCATCCCGAGGTACGCGGCACGAACGGGAGGATGCTCTTCAGATCCTCGTCATTGAACTGCAGCTGCGCGCCCAGGAAGAAATCGCGGTTGGCGTTGAGCATGTCGTCCATGCCTCCGACGAGCCACAAGCGTTGCAGCACCTCGTACGCGAGCGCCACGCGCAGGCGCGCGTACTTCTGCTCGCCGAGCGCGAACGCGTCGGCG
>CAZYWR010001470.1:0-2014 GCA_964651185.1 uncultured Polyangiales bacterium | reverse complement strand
GCCGCCATGCCTGCAGGCAAGACCTTGAGCGCCCCCGCGACCACCAGCGGTACCACCGTGCTCGCGCCCGCGAGCCAGCCGAACAACGGCGCGAGCAGCGCCACCGCGAGCGAGACCACGAGCGCGCCGAACAGCGCGAGCCACCAAGCGGTGTCGAGCGTGCGCCGGTCCGCGCGCCGCACCGTCAACAAACCGTACGCCATGCCGGCGCTGGCGAAGGGCTCGCTCAACGTGATCGCGGTCCAGGCCAGGGAGGCGAGCCCGATCTGCTCGGGCGATACGAACCCGAGCACGATCAAGATCGCCCCGAGGTCCACCACGCGCGCGAAGGCGGTCGCAGAACCGAGCCAGAGAAAGCTACGAAGCAGAGTGCGCTGGCCGGCGCGCATGATGCGCTCTCCCCATGTAGGCGGAACGCGGGCGCGCCACGCCGGAACGCGACGCGAGCCGCGACAGGTTGTCAGGCGGTCGATTCAGAGCACTGGCGAGGCTCCGCGCCTGTGGAAGCGACCTCGCACATCAGTCGTCGCGGCGGGCGCGAGCGTGTCAGAAAATCTGGAGGCGCCCCGCGGTCGCGCCCTCCGATCGACGGCCGTCGTCCGCCGCGCGCCTGCCGACGCGTCAGCCACGTCGCGCGGGCGCTGCCTGAAGCGCGTCACGAACGTCGCGGACTCGCGCGTGACACCGCGACATCACGAGCCAATTCCCATTTCGGAGGCGGCGCTTCAGCTGGTCCGACGCTTGCGATGAGAGGCTCGGCCCGCGCGTGCGGGGGCGACACGTTGTGTGCGCAAACATGGAGATAGTCATGAACCAGAACACGGATTTGCTTCCTTCCATCGGACAAGAAGACGAGCTCGATCAGGTAGCGGGCGGTCTCTCCCTGAACCTCGGGTTGGGTTCGTTGTTGTCTGCCAACGCGTCTGCCAGCCTGCATTCCGGGGTGAGCGCCAACGCCAGCGTGCTCGGGCTTTCGCTATCGCTCGGGCTCGGCGGCGGCCTCACGCGCTGACACGCGTCGCCGTCGCAGACGGCGGGGAGAAGCGCTTGAGCTCGTGCGGCGAGACGTGTAGGCCGATGACGATGGTGCGACGCGTGCAGCTTTGGGCTCCGGTGCTTCTCCCTTACCTTCTTTTCCTGGTCGGACTCGGCGCGCCCTGGCTGGAGGCGCACGCCGAGGCGGTCGGCGTACGGCAGGTCACCTTCGCCGAGGTCCTGAAGCGGGCGCGCCAAAACCCGCCCGTGGTGCTCGCGGCGCTCGCCACGCTGGAGCGCATCGCGTCGCAGGAGGCGTTCGCCCGCGGCGCCTACATCCCGCGCTTCTCCTTCGAGGCCGGCTCGGGCGTGCAATACGACAACCGCAATACCACGCCGAACAAAATCCACGTCCCTGACGCGATTCCGCCCGAGCTGCGCGACGCGTACATCCAAAACGCGCGCACGCCCCGGTACGTCGCGACCTCGCTCAATAACTACGGCAACGCGCGCCTCGACCTCGCGCTCTTCGATCTCGCACGTCGGCACGCGATCGCCGCGGCGGGGCGCAACACGGACGCGCAACGCGCCGCGTACTCCGAGAGCCAGCGCGCCGCCACCCAGGCGGCTGCGGAGCTTTACTTGCGCAGTCTGGCCGCGAGCGAGCTGGTCGCGGATGCGGCGCTGACCGAAACGCGCCGCAATCAGCAACTCGAAGGCATCAGCGGCTTGGTCAAAGCCGGGGTTCGTCCTTCGGTCGACGCCAAGCGCGCGGAAGTCGAGGCGCTGGCTGCCCGCTTCGCGCGACAGACGCGCGAGATCGAAGAACAAGCGTCCTTCGCTGCGCTGGCCGTGGCGCTCGGGATGCCGCCGTCCCAACCGGTACAGCCGGCGTCTTTTCGCGACGAGGTGCTGCCCGCCCCGCTCGCGCCGTTGGCGGCCGCGACGCTCGCGGCCCAGCAGCGCCCGGAAGTGCGCCGGCTCGAAGCCGCGCTCCAGGCGCGCCGCGCCGAGCATCGCGCCGCCATCGGCGCCCGCC
>CAZYWR010001469.1:0-3758 GCA_964651185.1 uncultured Polyangiales bacterium | reverse complement strand
AGCTCGCACCCGCGAATCCGCATCCACGCCAGCGCCAACCTTCGGACCTGTCCAACTGATGCACGGATCGCGACCGCACGTCCGCGCAGCAGGCCTGCGCAAGAGCTACCGCATCCGCCTGCGCCCGCCGGGCGCTTGGGGCGCGCTAGCGTGGCCCAACGCGCGATCACGCGCTACCGCGCTGAGCTGGTCGCGGGATCTCGGCGAGCATGGATCAACGCGCGCGCGCACGTCCGCGCTCAGTCCTCCGCGCTTCGGCACACGGCTTCCACTTTGAAGCCGTCGAGATCGATCACGAACGCGCCGTAAAACGGCATCGTGTACTGCGGGCGCCACCCGGGCGCGCCGGCGTCCTGCGCGCCCGCGCGCAACGCCGCGCGGTGGAACGCGTCTACGCTCGTGCGATCGGGTGCCTGAAAGGAGATGTGGAGCCCGCGTCCCGCCGCCGCGTCTCCAGCACCTGAACGCGCCAGAACCCAAAACACCGGAGCAGCCCGGGACGCTGGCCCGTAACCGATCGCGCCTTCGCGCTGCTTACGCCGTTGGAGACCGAGGGTCGTCAGGGCCGCGTCATAAAAGGAGGCTGCGCGGTCGAGATCAGCCACGGGGATCGAGATGTGGTCCAGCATGTAGGTGCTTCCACCTTGGCACGCGCGGACTCCGCCGCAAAGCATCTGTCGGCGCGATCAAAGGAGCGGAAAGCCGAGCGCGTGCAAGGCCGTGACGAGGCGTTCGCGGCCACGCAGCCTCTCGGGGCCGCGCACGCGTTCGGACGAGTGCTTGCTCCATGCGGGCTGGTCGAGCTTCTGCGACGCGTAAAACGCCTGCATGATTCGGTCGTATCTCTCGACCTCTCGTTCGGCATGGCGACTGTCGTACTGCTCGCGATGGAGCACCGCCCGCTGCGCGAGTCGCGGTTTGACCGCCGCGGGTCGCGCCGGGTCTGGCTTGCCGATGCACAACCCGAACAGCGCGAATACGCCGGGCTCGAGCGCCAGCTCTTCCCGAATCGACTCCGGGTGATTGCGCAGCGCGCCGATGTAGACCGCGCCGAGCCCGAGCGATTCGGCGGCGGTGAGCGCGTTCTGCGCGGCGAGCGCGGCGTCGATGGCGCACATGAGAAAGGTATCGAGGTAGGCGAGGCCCTCGCTCGGCATGCCCGCCCGCCGCGCCACGCCGGCGAGCCGCGAGATGTCGGCGAGCCAGACCAGAAACAGCGGCGCTTCGCGGATGTGAGCCTGTCCGCCGGCGTGCTCCGCGATGCGCGCCTTGCGGACGCCATCTTCGACGGCGATGACACTCCACGCCTGCAGGTTCGAGGAGGTCGGCGCCGACTGCGCCGCCGCGATCAACAGCTCGAGCGTGCCCGGCGCGAGCGGCTCCTCGAGAAAGGCGCGCACCGAACGGTGGCCGAGCATCGTCTCGATCACCGGCCCCAGGCTCACGGTCTCGCGCAAATCGTCAGCGTGTCCGTAGCGCTGTCTCCAGAGTTCCCGAATACGGCTCATCGCTCTCCCTCCAGCGCCGGCTGCGTCCGCAGCGGCATCGTCCCGTATAATGGACAAACATCGTTGCGTCAACACCAGGCGAGCTCGATGACTCGATGCGCGTGCTATGCCTGATCGTGATCACGCCCGAATATCTACGACAGATGGCGCTCTACAATCGTTGGCAGAACGAGCAGCTCTACGAGCGATGTGCGAGCTTGGCCGACGGCGAGCGCAAGCGTGATCGCGGAATGTTCTTCCGATCGATCCACAAGACCCTCGATCACATCCTCCACGTCGATCGGGCGCTCCTCTGCACGGTCGAACGGGGCGAGCGGCCGAGCATCGATTTGAACGAGCTCCTGTTCGCGGACTTCGGCGCGCTACGCCGTGAGCGCGAGCATCAAGACGCCGCGCTCGAGCGCGCTCTGCCGCTACACGCGCTCGGCGGACCCACCCGCGTGCACGGGCGACCCCTTCGCTTCGCGCGCACGCCGGGCGGCTTCGCGCTCGGGGCTCCGCGTCTCGCGCTCCGGTAAGAGCCCGCCGCTCTGGCGGCTCCACAGCTGATAGTAAGAACCGCCGCGCGCCAACAGCTCCTCGTGGCTGCCGTCTTCGACGATGCGACCTTGCGAAAACACGAGGATGCGGTCGAGGTGCGCGATGGTGGAGAGGCGGTGCGCGATCACGATCACCGTCTTGTCGGCCATCACCTCGTCGAGCGCGGCTTGGATGGTGTGCTCGGTGAGCGAGTCGAGGCTCGAGGTCGCCTCGTCGAGCACGAGCACGGGCGCGTCCTTCAGGATCACGCGCGCGATGGCGATGCGCTGGCGCTGCCCGCCCGAGAGCTTCACGCCGCGCTCCCCCACCTGCGCGTCGTAGCCCTCCGGGATCTGGACGATGAACTCGTGCGCGTGAGCGCGCCTCGCGGCCTCCTCCACCTCGGCGTCGCTCGCGCAGAGCCGGCCGTAGCGGATGTTTTCGCGCAGCGAGCGGTGGAACAACGTCGGGTCCTGCGGGATCAGGCCGATCTGACGGTGCAGCGAGTCTTGCGTGAGCGCGCGCAAGTCGTGGCCGTCGACCGAGATGCTGCCCCGCTCCGGATCGTAGAGCCGCAAGAGCAAGCTGACGAACGTGGACTTCCCCGAGCCCGAGAGCCCCACCAAGCCGACCCGCTGGCCTGCCGGGATCGACACCGAGAGCCCCTGAAACACGAGCTGGCCGCCGGGATAGCGAAAGTCGACCGCGTCGAACTCGATCGCACCGCGCGAGATCGCGCGCTCCTCGGCGTCTCGCCGATCCGACAGCTCGTGCGGACGGAAGATCGCGCGCACGCCGCTCTCGACGTTGCCGAGCGACTCGAACAGCTCGAGGAAGCGCCGGCTCAGGTTTCTCACCTCCGCGATGATCAGGAGCGCCAGGCTCACGGCCATCACGAACTGGCCGACCTCGATAGCACCTCGGCTCCACAAGTAGACCGCGGCGACCACGGTGCCCGCCTTGAGGATGGCCGACGCGGTGAACTGAAACAGCCGCACGCGCTCCATCGCTAAGTTGGCGCGCAGCACCGTCTCGAGCTCGGGCTCGTAGGCCTGGTCGAGCCGCGCGCGCTCGTGGCGCAAGCGGGCGAACATGCGCACCGTGGCGTGGTTCGACACGGAATCGACGATCATGCCGATGGTGCGGCTGCGCGCGTTCGAAGCCGCCGCGGCGAGCGGCTCGGTGCGGCGCGCGAGGAACACGGAGATGGCGATAAACGCTAGCGACCAGGAGCCGGTGAACAGCCCGAGCCACGGGTTGGCCGCCCACAAGAGCGCGTTGGCCACCGCGATCACGATCGCGATCGGCCAAAACTCGGTGATCACCGCCCACAGCACTTGATTGACCCCATGCGAGGTCTCGTTGATGCGGTGCGCGAGGGCTCCGGCGAAGTTCTCCGTCAGAAAGCGGTGTGAATGGCCGTGCAGGTAGTGAAAGAGAGAGCGCGCGACGTACTGCCGCTGGCGCGGGCCGAGGCGCAGCTGGATCGCCGAATTGATGCGGCCGAACGCGAGCTCTCCCGCACAGAGGAGCGCGAACAGCGCGAGCGGAGCCCTGAGCGCATCGAACACGCCGCGCGCGTCGGTATGCGCGCCGGTGACGCCCGAAATGATGCGGCTCAGCGCGAACGGCAAGAGGATGCCGCAGGCCGCGTTGATCGCCTCGCCTAGGGTAAGGAGCAGGAGCCAGGTCCGGTAGCGTCCGCGCGCGACGTCGAACACGAAGCCCAAC
>CAZYWR010001468.1:0-2704 GCA_964651185.1 uncultured Polyangiales bacterium | reverse complement strand
ACCAGGTTCGAGCGATGGATGCGCTCGTAGCTCTCCGCGATCACCGCCTTGACCCCGAGCAACAAAGTTCCTTTGGCTGCCCAGTCGCGCGAAGAGCCGGTGCCGTACTCCTTGCCCGCCAGCACCAAGAGCGGCGTCTTGTCCGCCTGATAGCGCACGGAAGCGTCGTAGATGCTGAGCTCCTCGCCGCTCGGCAAGTAGCGCGTGATGCCGCCCTCTTTGCCCCCGCCGAGCTGGTTTTTAAGGCGGATGTTCGCGAACGTGCCGCGCACCATCACCTCGTGATTGCCGCGACGCGCGCCGTACTGGTTGAAGTCGCGCGCCGACACGCCGTGCGACTCGAGGTACCTCGCGGCCGGGCTGCCTTGGGCGATGTTGCCCGCTGGCGAGATGTGGTCAGTCGTGATCGAGTCGCCGACCTTGACTAGCACGCGCGCGCCCACGATGTCGCTCGCGCGCGCGGGCGCCTCTCTCGTCAGGCCCGCGAAGAACGGCGCTTTGCGCACGTACGTGCTCTGCTCGTCCCAGGCAAAGGTGTCGCCCTTCGGCACGTCGAGGCTGCGCCACTCCGGTGGGCCCTTGAACACGTCGCCGTAGCGTTCGACGAACAGCTCGCGCGAGAGCGCCTTGTGCGCCACCTCCGCGATCTCCTTTTGGCTCGGCCAGATGTCCTTCAGGAACACTGGTTTGCCATCCTTGCCGGCGCCGAGCGGCTCGTTGTAGAGGTCGATGTCCATCGTGCCCGCGAGCGCGTAGGCCACGACCAGCGGCGGCGACGCGAGATAGTTGGCGCGCACGCTCGGATGCACGCGCCCTTCGAAGTTGCGGTTCCCGCTGAGCACCGCGCTCGCGACCAAATCGCCGCTCTTGATCGCCTCGGCGATCTCCTCCTTGAGCGGACCGGAGTTGCCGATGCAAGTCGTGCAGCCGTACCCGGCCAGGTAGAAGCCGAGCTGTTCCAGGTAGGTCAACAAGCCCGCCTTCTTGAGGTACTCGATCACGACCTGCGAGCCGGGCGCGAGGCTCGTCTTCACCCAGGGCTTCTGCACGAGGCCCTTCTCGACCGCCTTCTTCGCCAAGAGCCCCGCGCCGATCAGCACCGACGGGTTGGAGGTGTTGGTGCAGCTGGTGATGGCCGCGATCACGACGTCGCCGTGCGTGAGCTCGTGGCTCGTGCCGGCGATACGGGACTTGGTGGCGAGCTTACCGGGCGCGGCGCCCTTCCCTTCCGTGTAAGCCTCGGCGACCTTGAGATCGGTGTCTTTGCCGATCAGACCGAGCAGCGCGCGGCGGAAGCTGCGCTTCGACTGCGTGAGCTCGATGCGGTCCTGCGGACGCGCAGGGCCAGCCAGCGACGGAACGACGGTCGAGAGGTCTAGCTCGAGCACGTCCGTGAAGCGCGGCGTGGGCGCCTCTTTGCTGCGAAAGAGGCCCTGCGCCTTCGTGTACTGCTCGACGAGTTGGATCTGCTCTTCGCTTCGGCCGCTCGCGCGCAGGTAGTTGAGCGACTCTTGATCGACCGGGAAAAAGCCCACGGTCGCTCCGTACTCCGGCGCCATGTTGGCGATGGTCGCGCGATCGGCGAGCGGCAATCCATCGAGCCCGTCGCCGAAGAATTCGACGATCTTTTCGACGACACCGCGCTTGCGCAGCATCTGCGTCACCGTCAGCACGAGATCGGTCGCGGTCGCGCCCTCCGGGAGCTTGCCCACGAACTTGAACCCGATCACCTGCGGCAACAGCATCGCCACCGGCTGGCCGAGCATCGCAGCCTCGGCCTCGATGCCGCCTACGCCCCAGCCGAGCACACCCAGGCCATTGATCATGGTGGTGTGCGAATCCGTGCCGACCAAGGTGTCCGGGTACGCCACGGTCCTTCCGTCGAGATCACGCGCGAACACCACCGGCGCCAGATACTCCAAGTTGACCTGATGCACGATGCCGGTGCCGGGCGGGACCGCTCGGAAATCCTTGAACGCCGTCTGGCCCCAGCGCAGAAACTGGTAGCGCTCGCGATTGCGCGCGAACTCCAGCTTGACGTTCTCTTCGAAGCTGTGCAGGTTCCCGTAGTCGTCGACCTGCACGCTGTGATCGATGACGAGGTCGACCGGCTGCAGCGGGTTGATGCGCTGCGGATCGCCGCCGAGCGCGGCGAATGCCTCGCGCATCGTAGCCAGGTCGACCACGCACGGGACGCCCGTGAAGTCTTGCAACAGCACGCGAGCGGGCCGGTATGCAATCTCGAGCGACGGCTCGGCCTTGGGATCCCAGTTGGCGACAGCTTCGATATCGGCGCGCGTGACGGTCTTATCGTCCTCGTGACGAAGGAGATTCTCGAGCAGCACTCGAATCGAGTACGGGAGGGTTGCGATGTCGCCCACCTTCGCCTTCGCGAGCGCATCGAGGCGATAGATGTCGACGGAGCGGCCGCCGAGGGGCAAGGTCGCACGGCTCTTGAAGCTGTCGATCGTGGTCGTCATTTTGCCCGTTTACCACGGCGCTTCGCGGCCACAAGGAAGAAGCAGCGGACCGGATGGGCGCGCGCGCGGGCATGCGTAAAACCTCCGCAGCGGGTGCCGCGTTACCGCTTCGTTCCTCGCCGGTGGCGCGCGTGTTCCGCGCCAGTACGCACGCTCTCGTCCGATCATAGACCACCCGCACCCCGGCATGGCGCAATCGATCTCTGTCACGTGCGACCCGCGCC
>CAZYWR010001467.1:0-10055 GCA_964651185.1 uncultured Polyangiales bacterium | reverse complement strand
TCGGCGAGCCCCTCGGCTTCCGACGGCGGCGGCTGTCAGCTCGGCAGCCCGCGTGAGAGCGCGAGCCACGCGCTGTCGCTCGCGTTGATCGCCTTGGTCGCCCTCGTGCGCCGCCGCCGCGCGCTGTGAACCGCTGCCGCGCAGCGTTCAGAACGCTTCGCGGAATTGCAGGTAAGGATAGAACGCGTCGCCATACGCGAGGTCGAGGCGGATGTTGACGCGGTCGCGCTTGTCGACCGAGAAGCGCACGCCGCCGCCGCCCGCGACGTGCAGGTCCTGCAGCCAGTTCGAGCGTAGCTTGTCGCTCACGCGGCCCGCGCTGCCGAACGCGACCAACGCCCAGCGCTGCGTGATCGGCACGCGATACTCCGCTTCGACGGCGAGCAGCTCTCGGCCGCGCAGCTGGCCCGCGAACCAGCCGCGAAACATGGAGGCGCCCCCGAGCTGGGGCAGCCGCTGAAAAGGCACGTCGCCCCACACGGATTGCATCACGAAGCGCAGCGCCAGCACGTGCTCCCACCACAGCGGCTGATAGCGGCGCGCGTCGAGCACCAAGCGCTGATAGCGCACGTCGCTGCCGAAGCGCGGGTCGAACGCCGTGCCTTTGAGCTCGATGAAGCTGCCGTTGCGTGGCCAGTTCAAGCCGTCGCGGCTGTCCCAAGCGAGCGTGAGGCCGACGCCGGAGGCGAAGAGCTCTCCCTTTCCGGGATCCTGGATCTGCGCCAGCATGCTCGCGTGGTCCGGCTTGCCGGGTTGGACGTCGTGAATCGCGCTCCATGCAGCGCTGTAGTGAGCGCCCACGAACAACGGACGCAGCATGTGCCCGCGCGCGAACGGACGCAGGCGGAAGTCGAGCTCGCCGCGCAGATAACAGTCGACGTAGGTGTCGTACATCGCGGCTTTGGGATCGTTGCCGATGCCGTAAAAGCGGTTCGGGTACTTGGCGCCGAGCACGTCGAGCTTGAGCACGTAGTCGTCATCGCCGAAGCGCAGCTCGGGCGTCAGCTGCATCACGGTTTGCTTGCGCAGCGTGTACACGCCGCCGAGCGTCACGCTGCTCGGCCGGCGCTCGGCCTCGTTGCCGGGCATGCGAAACTGAAACAGCATGCCGGCACCGAAGCCTGCGCTCGTCTCCGGCGTGTAGAAGACGATGGGCAGGATCTTGACGATGTCCCACAGGCGCCTGGTCGGAGCGTCGGGTGCCGGCGCGACGGGGACGAGGTCGGTCGGCTGCATAGGCGCGGTGGATTCGTAGGCCTCGAGCGTCGCAGCGGTGCGTCGGCCGACAGCGGGATGCTCCGGGCTCGCGGTGATCTCGCCCGGGGACGGCGCGGCCGGCGCGACGGCCGCGCTCTGTGCGTCCGGCTCGCGCACGCGCTGCCCCGCAGACGGCTGCGCCGACGCAACAAAAATGGGCGAGCTCGCGACCAGCAGAGCTCCGACAACGAGCCGAGCGGGCCGCATGCAGAGAGCGACCATCTAGGCATAGCCGTGCGCGCTTGACCAGTCCGGTGGCGCGCGCGGCGGCAATCGTGTGCGTGAGCACAGCGCAAGTCGCTCGTATCAGCGCTGCCGCGCACAGATGCGGCGTCGGCGCTCGAACGATGTGTTCACGGCACGCGCGTTATTCGTTGCAACGCAATTCGGGTAGACGCCTTCGCCATGCGTCTCCATGACGCGCAACGCAGCGCGTTCACAGTTCACAGCTCCATCACGTGCCAGGGCAGACCGCTCTCCGCGAGCATGGCGAGGAACGGATCTGGATCGAGCTCCTCCATGTGCACGACGCCGGGGCGGCGCCACTTGCCCATGAGCATCATCGCGGCGCCCACCATCGCCGGTACGCCCGTCGTGTAGCTGACAGCCTGCGCGCGCACCTCGCGATAGGTCTCGGCGTGGTCGCAGATGTTGTAGACGAAGCGCCGGCGCGGCTTGCCATCCTTCACGCCCTCGAAGATGCAGCCGATGCTGGTCTTGCCCGTGTAGTGCTCGGCCAGGCTGGCCGGATCCGGCAAGAGCACCTTGAGCAGCTCGAGCGGCACCACCTTGGTGCCTTGGTAGTCGACCGGATCGATGCGCAGCATGCCGACGTTGCCGAGCACGCGCAGATGCGTGAGGTACTCGTCGCCGAACGTCATCCAGAAGCGGATCCGCTTCAGACCCTGGACGTGCAGCGCCAGGCTCTCGAGCTCTTCGTGGTAGATGAGATAGGCCTTGCGCTCGCCCACGCCAGGGAAGTTGAAGACCTGCGAGATCTCGAGCGGCTTGGTCTCGACCCAGCGCCCGTTCTCCCAGTAGCGGCCGTTCGCGGTGACCTCGCGCAGGTTGATCTCGGGGTTGAAGTTGGTCGCGAACGCCTTGCCGTGGCTGCCCGCGTTGCAGTCGACGATGTCGACGGTGTGGATCTCGTCGAACAGGTGCTTCTGGGCGTACGCGCAGAACACGTTCGTGACGCCGGGATCGAAGCCCGAGCCGAGCAGCGCCATCAGGCCCGCGCGCTCGTAGCGCTCGCGGTAGGCCCACTGCCACTTGTACTCGAACTTGGCCACGTCGCGCGGCTCGTAATTGGCCGTGTCGAGATAGTGCACGCCGGCTTCGAGGCAGGCGTCCATCAGCGGCAGATCCTGGTACGGCAAGGCTACGTTGATCAGCACGTCGGGCTTCACGCGCTTGAGATAGGCCGCGGTGGCTTCGACGTCGTCGGCGTCGAGCTGCGCGACCTGGATGTCGCGGCCCTGGAGCTCGCGGATCTGCGCGCGGATCTTCTCGCAGCGCGCGAGCGTACGGCTCGCGAGGATGATCTCGTCGAACACCTCGCGGCGCTGCGCGCACTTGTGCGCGACCACGCCGCCCACGCCTCCCGCTCCGACGATCAATACGCGATTCATGACCCGCTCCTCCCGTCCGCCGCTCTTTTCGCGCTCGCACCCGAGACGCAGCCCGCGCAGCAACGGCCTCGGGCGCGAACAACGCGCGCGCTTCGGGCCGAGTGTTATCACGCGCAGCGCGCTAGCGCTTGGGGGCGATCGCCGCGGTCCACTCGCGCACTTGGCTCTCCGTCATGGCGCCCGTGGTCAGGCGGGCGTCGAGGTGGCCCCCTTCACACACGTCGACCAGAAACTGTTGGCGCGAGAGCAGCGTGCCGCCGCACACCGGGACGGGATCTGCGCTCGTGCTCGCGTCCCGCAGCAGACGCGAGGTCAGCTCTTCCAGTGCCCAGCGAGGGATGAGATCGCGCTCGTGCGGGTAGATGAACTCGAATAACACGAGGTGCGCGAGCAACAGCCGCCAGTGCGCGCCGAAGCGCGCGAGCAGCCGGCGCCAGTCGATGCGTCCGCTCGCGGCGTGCAAGAGGTGCGCGATATCCGCGCCGTCGAAGCGCTCGCGCTCCATGACGAACGCCTTCGTCCAGATCATCTCCTCCGCCGGACACCAGCGGATCGGAACGCCGAAACAAGTGCCGAGCGGCGCGTGCGCGAAGAAGTCGGCGTCCACCGCGGCGAGGCCGTTGCCGGAGTTGAAGATGATATCGATGAAGTCGTCGCGCGCGTAGACCTTGGCGAGCCAGTGTGGAAACGCGACCTCGCTGCGAAGTCCATCCTCTCCGAGCGCGGCCAGCACGGCGTCGAGATCTTCGCGCGCGATGAACAAGTCGAGGTCCTTCGTGTCGCGGGCGATGCCGGTGTGGAAGCGGAACGCGTAGGCTCCGCCGACCAAGAACGGCAGGCCGCGCTCGTTTAGGGTCACCATGACGTGGCGATAAAAGCGCAGCGTTCTCTGATCGAGCACGCAGGGAAGCGAAGCAAAGCTCATGCCCCGCGCGCGCGAGCGCGCTGGTCGCAGGTATGTCAGGGCACGGACCTTGCTGTTGACCTCGCTGAGAGCGTGTTTCGGGCTCTGGCAAAGGAAGCGGGCGATGACGCGAGAAGCCGTGCGCAAGCCGATCCGGGTGGCCGCCGTAGGGGACCTGCACTGCACGAAAGCCTCAGTGGGGAACATTGGTCCGTGGCTCGCCACCGTGAACGAACGGGCGGACATCCTGCTGTTGTGCGGCGATCTAACAGACTACGGGTCGAACGATGAGGTGCACGTGCTGGTCAAGGAGCTGGCGAACGTGCGCCTGCCCATGCTGGCCGTGCTCGGCAACCACGATTACGAGTCGGATCACGTCGAAGGAGTCGTAGGCACGCTCACCGGCGCGGGCGTGCAGGTGCTGTGTGGCGAGACTGTCGAGGTGCTCGGGGTCGGCTTCGTGGGCACCAAGGGGTTCGCGGGCGGCTTCGGTTCGCACACGCTCGGCTACTGGGGCGAGCACAGCATCAAGCGCTTCGTGCAGGACGCGATCGACGAGACACTCAAGCTCGAGGCGGGCCTGGCGCGCCTGCGCACCGAGCACCGGGTGGTGCTGCTGCACTACTCGCCCGTCCGCGACACCGTCGAAGGCGAGCCGGTCGAGATCCACGCGTTTCTCGGCTGCAGCCGGCTCGAGGAGCCGCTCCTGCGCTACCCGGTGAGCGCGGTGTTTCACGGCCATGCGCATCGCGGTCAGCTGGAGGGTAAGACCAGCAAGGGCACGCCCGTCTACAACGTCGCGGCGCCGCTCTTGCGCCGCTGCTTTCCCGACCATCCGCCCTATCGCGTGGTCGAGCTGGTGTAAGGACCAGACTCGCGGCGCTGCCCGTCGGCCGGCAGCTGCTCCATCACCAGACGCGTGCGCGGCAGGTGCGCGCCCTCGTCGAGGCCCTGGAGCCAGATCGCGAGCTTCTCACGTACGGCGACGCGCAGATCCCAGAGCGCGCTCGGCGTGCGCGCGGAGACCAGGAAGCGCAGCTCCAGGCACTTCTCGCCGGCATCCGTCACCTGCATGCTCTTCACGCGCTTGTCCCAGAGCGGCTCCTTCTCGATGATGCGCTCGAATTCGCCGCGCAACGCCGGAATGGGGACATGGTAGTCGACCTTGAAGAAGATCGTGCCGAGCAAGCCGACGTGGGTGCGCGACCAGTTCTGGAAGGGCTCTTCGAGGAAGCGTGGGGTCGGCACGAACAGCCGCCGGTCGTCCCACAGGCGCACGACCACGTACGTGAGCCCGATGTCTTCGATGGTGCCGAACTCGCCCTGCAGGAACACGCTGTCTCCGATGCGGATCGGTTGGCTGAGCGAGATCTGGATCCCGGCGAGCAGCGCGCCCAACGACTTCTGCGCGGCGAAGCCGAGCACCACGCCCGCGACGCCGGCCGAGGCCAAGAGCGACATGCCCACCGAGCGCACCACGCTGAACTGCAGCGCGACG
Source organism: uncultured Polyangiales bacterium (assembly GCA_964651185.1). Lineage (GTDB taxonomy): Bacteria > Myxococcota_A > Polyangia > Polyangiales > DASUME01 > DASUME01. The sequence goes on along the minus strand of CAZYWR010001467.1, from coordinate 4,765 downwards.
AGCGCTGCGCCGAACATGAACAAGAGCACGCTGACTACGCGCGTCGCGACGATGATCTGCGTGCGCAGCGAACGCGCGCGCGCGAGCCGCTGCGGATCGGCCGTGTCGCGCATGAGCGTCTCGTCGGCGACGCGCTCGGCGATGGCGAACAGCGCGCGGATCATGCCCCAAACCACGGCGGCGATCGCGCCCGCGCGCGTGAAGGTGGCGAGATCTGCGAGGTCCGCTTTCGGCAGCTTCAGCGACTTCAGGCCGAGATAGATGAGGACGATCGTGCACCAAAGCTGCGCAGGCGTGTGGATCGCGCGCGCGATCTCGTCGTCCCAGGGCATCGGCGTGCGGCGCACCACCTTCTCCAGCAGCCGTCTGATCCCGCTGGCCGCCAAGCGCCCGAGCGCGAGCCCCAAGCTCACCACGACCAAGCTGCCGAACCACTGCCACACCGCTAGACCGCCCACATGGTCCAAAAGAAAGGGCGGAAGAGAAAGCTCCACGTCGACGCTCCTTGTTGCTCGCGCGCTCGAGCCGCCGTCATGCAGGCGACGGCTCGGACAGCGGAGACGATGCACGATCTCGCGCGATCGTGCACAGGGAGCGTGCATGGCGCATTTCGCGCGGTTTGCGCGGCGCGGCTAGAGCGTGACTTTGGCGTGGATGTCGGAGCTCTGCGGTCCGCGCAGCTCTTTGCCCGTCACGTACGCGGCCGCGTATTGCAGCGCGAGCTTGACGCCCTTCACGCCGGAGCTGTCCCAGTACTCCGCCTCGCTCGGACGCAGGTGGATGAGCACGATGTTGGGGTCGTCCTTGCCCTGAAACCAGGCGCGGAACGACTCTCTCCAGACCTGGTGAATGTGCTCCCGATCGCGCTCGAGCTCGGCCTTGCCGCATACGGAGAGCCACTGCTTGTCATTTTGCATTACGGCCAGGACTTGGTCGTGCTCGTGAATGTCGTTGATCTTGGGGGTGTCGGCGCCGGTGATGAACCAGAGGCTGCCGTCTGCGCCGGTCTCCGCGATGGCCATCGGGCGCGCGTGCAGCGCGATCCCTGCATGATCCGAGTGCGTGACCAGCATCGCATGGTGGAACTTGCTCAGCAGCTCGCGGAAGTTCTGTTCGGCCTGCGAGCCCGCGTTGGATGATGACTGTGCCATGCCGCCGACGATGCAACGCACATGCCCGTCAGGCGCTCGAAGGCGCTCAGGCTCGGTCTGGCTCGTGCGCGTCCGCCTCGCGCGCGATCGCACGTGCGTCCGTTTCTGGCGCGAAAGCGCGCGAACTCGCGGTCGCTCGCGGCCGGGCGCGCGCTTCCACCTCGAGCGTGTCATCCTGCCTCACGCGGCTGCGCGCGCGCTCCGCCGCGTAAATCCCGGCGAGGGCCAACAGCATCGGCGCCACGGCCGCGTGATAACGATCCCCGCCCAGGTACACCGTGTGAAGCAGCGCGATGGCGCCGAGCGGGGCGAACAAGATGGCGCGCATGGTCGGCGACGCCTGTCTTGCCACCGAGCAGGCACCCGCGAGCGCTGCCGCGAACAGCACGAGCCATCCCACGCGGGAGAGGCCGAGCGCCCACAAAAGCCAGCTCGCCTGCGCCGGCGCAGAGACGCGCAAGCCATCGCCGAAGCACTGCGCGGCCGCCGAGTCATGGCCGTACGTGTGGGCGAGTTTGATCAGGCCGCGCGCCAGCCAGGAGCCGGGATCGGACGCGATCAGCGCGAGCGCGCGGCGCGTGTAACAGCGGTCGCGCTCGAGCTCTCGGAGCGGGCGGCGGCACGGGTGATCGGCAGGGACGCTGCCGAAGCTGCCGTCACCGCGCGCACCGAGCAAGAGGTTGACCCCGCCGTTGGTCGACACGAGCACGGGCGCGCCCAGCGTGCGCGCGTTGCGCAGCGCCCAGGGCGCGAGCGGTACGCAAGCGAGCGCCGTGACCGCGAGCGTGGCAGCGAGCGCCGCGAAGGTCCGACGCGCTGGTCGTCCGCGTGCCGCGCACCAGCCAAGTGCGCCGCCCAACAGCCCCGCGATCAGCAGCGCGGTCGCGCGCACGTACGCGATCGCGCCGAGACCGAGGGCAGCAAACACCAGCGCACGCACGCGCCGCCGGCGGCGCGCGTAAGCCAGAGGCAGGAGCGCGAGCCCGAGGCCCGCCGCGAATACCGGCTCCGAAAGCCACGTCGAGGACAAGAAGATCCCACCAGGCCAGAGCGCCGCCGCCCATGCGGCCATCTTGCCTGCGCGCCGGCCGCGCGCGCGCCGCGCGAACAAATACGCCACGGGGACGAGCGCGCTCGTGGCAGCCGTTTGCAACAGGCGATCCGCGAACAACCCACCCCCCAACATGCGCACCAGCGCGAGCAGGGCGGGGAAGCCGACCGGGTAAAATGCCGTCGGTAGAGCGCGGTAATCCTCGTCCAAAATGCGCAACGTGTAGCCCTCGCCACGCGCGAGATGTTCGGCGGCGCGCACGTAGATCACGCCGTCCCATGCGGGGACGGCGGGCGCGAGCGCGATGAGCAAAAGGCGCAACGCCAGCGCACTCGCCAGGGGTGCGAGCAGATCGCGCCGCCAGCTGCGCGGCGAGGGGAGCGATGGTGCGCCTGAACGCAAGCTGCAGAGGTTGTAGCCTCCGACCTGCCGTCTGGCATGCCTCGCTGTGGCCAACGGGCGTGGGCGTGTGGGCCCGCGCTTTACATCGGGACGCGCCGAGACCATAAGATGGGTCGATGAGCGAAGCGGAACCAGGTTTTTGGCAGCTGGTGCGCGAGGACTTCATCGCCCACGACCGCGACGCCACGCGTCCGGGCTTTCAAGCGGTGCTCGTGTATCGCTTCGGTGTGTGGCGCATGGGCATTGCGCCGAAGCCGCTGCGCGCGCCCTTCAGCGTGCTGTACCGCGCGCTCTATCGTACGGTGCGCAACGTTTATGGCATCGAGCTGCCCTATTGCGTCAAGCTCGGCCGCCGCGTGGTCTTCGAGCATCAACACGGCATCGTCGTGCACGGCGCCGCCGAGATCGGCGACGACTGCATCATTCGCCACGGCGTGACCTTGGGCATTCGCAGCATGGAGCGCTTGGAGGAGGCCCCCGTGCTGGGCCGCGGCGTGAACGTCGGCGCAGGCGCCAAGATCATCGGGCCCGTGAAGATCGGCGACGGCGCGGCCATCGGCGCCAACGCGGTCGTGCTCGAGGACGTTCCGGCCGGCGCGCTCGCGATCGGCGTGCCGGCGCGCATCGTCCATGGCAACGGCAACGGCGCGGCCAAGGCGAACGGCGAAAATGGCGCGACGGCCAGCAGCACGTCTCAGGCGAAGCGGGCCGCGGCGCGTCGCCGGGAATCGTGAGAGGCATGGCCGCGCCCATCGCCGTCGCCGTCGTCATCGTGAACTATCGCTCGGCCGAGCTGGCGTTGCGCGCGCTCGCTTCGCTCGCGGCGGAGCACCAGCACCCCGAGCTCGCGCTCGAAGCGGTGGTGGTCGAGAACGCATCGGGCGACGAGGCGCGCTTGCGCGCGGGCATGGCACCCTACGCGCACTTCGCGCGGCTCGCCGTCTCCCCCGTGAACGGCGGCTTCGGCGCCGGCAATAACCTGGGCGTGCGCGAGTTGTTCGCGGCAGGTTCGCGCGCTCGCTACCTTCACTTTCTGAATCCTGATACGGTCGTGCGCCCAGGCGCGGTGCTCACGCTGGCGCGCTTCCTCGAGCAGCGTTCGCGTGCCGGAGCAGCCGGCAGCCGCTTTGAGCACGAAGACGGCACGCCTTGGCCGATCGCGTTCCGCTTCCCCACGCCGCTCGGCGAAATCGAGAGCGGCGCGAGTCTCGGGGTGGTCAGCCGCTTGCTCAAGGCGCATACGGTCTCGCGCGAGCTCGGCGACACGCCCGAGCAGGTCGACTGGTTATCAGGCGCTTCGATGATGGTGCGGCGCGAGCTGCTCGAGAACGTCGGCGGCTTCGACGAGGCTTACTTTCTCTACTTCGAAGAGACCGATCTGTGTTTGCGCGCGAAGCAGGCGGGCTGGGAGATCTGGTACGTGCCCGACAGCCGCGTCATGCACGTGCGCGGGCAGAGCACGGGCGTGACCGCGCTCGACCAAAAGCCACGGCGCCTTCCGCGCTATTGGTTCGAGTCGCGCCGGCGCTATTTCGCGAAGAATCATGGGCTCGCGTACGCGGCGGCCGCCGATCTCGCGTTCCTCGCCGGCAATGGCATCGGCACGCTCAAGCGCGCGCTCCGGCGCTCCCCCAACACGCCGCGTCTGCTCCGCGACTTCGTACGCGAAAGCGTGCTCCTCCCGCAAAACCGCTCCGTGGCGCCCGCTCGCAGCTCACTGCTCGACGAGCACGTCAGCTGATACGGCTTTGCCTTCTTGGAGGTCGTGGCAGCCCGTGCGGGACGGGGGCGTGCTGCGGGGCGCGCGTCGCGTGATTGCTTCGTGCGCAGGTCGCATTGCTTGTGCAGACTTACGCGGTGGTCCGCGATGTTCCGCCGCCTTCGCGGCTCCACCGCTTGACGTGCCGCCGCTTTCTCGCGTGGTGGGCTCGTACTGCGATCGATCGCGCCACGCGGGCGCTCCAAGCGCGCCGGCGCGCCCCTCCCCACCTCTCCCGGGCGCCGTGCTGACAGCCGCGCAGTAAGCGTTCAGCCCCCAAACTTTTCGTGCCGCAAGGGGATCGACAGGCCGATCCGATCGTGATCTAAGCCTGGAGTGGCATCGGGCGAGGCACCAGATAAGGCAGTCGAGGGGTGGATCGCCGCCGCTGTCGAGACGGCC
>CAZYWR010001466.1:0-3597 GCA_964651185.1 uncultured Polyangiales bacterium | reverse complement strand
CCCGGCGCGGCCCGCCTCGCGCCGGCGCGTCAGCTGGCGGCGCGCCAGCGAGAGCGCAAGCAGCACGAGCAAGAGCGCGGGCGCGGCCAGCACGCTCGGCCAGAAGAACGGCCGCGCGTAGAGCTCCGGCTGGCGACGGCGCAGCGCGCTGTCGAGTCGCACCGGACCGAAGCGCCGCCCCGACAGCTCCTCCGGCGGCGGCTCGTTCGGACTGGTCGCTTCGGCCGCGGCCTCGCCCGTCACTTTGAGCGTGGGCGGCGGGGTGCGTACGCTCGCGAACTGACCGCTCGCCGCGTCGAATACGTCGACCGTGAAGCTCGGGATGGAAAAGGCGCCTGGTGCGCGCGGCAGAAGCAGCCAGCGAAATACCCGCTCGCCGCCGATCTGGTCGTGCTCGTTCGTGGTCTTATCGTCGAGCTCGGGCGGCAGCACTTCCAGCCCTTGGAGCTGTGGCGACGCCAGCGTGAGGCCGCGCAGGTGGCCGCGCCCTTTGGCGGTGACGCGCAGGGTCACGGCTTCGCCGACCTTCGCGCTGGTCGCATCGAGCGCGGCTTCGAGCGAGAGCGTGCCGGTGAATACGGGGACGCCCGGATGAGGCTGTCCGGGCAGGGCGAGCGCCTCCACGCTCACCTTCACGCCGTCTCGATGCAGCGGCCGGCTCGGCCCGTTCAAGAGGTCGAAGATCGATCCGCCGGCCCCGACCTCCACCGCCGGGGCGCCCACCTCGAGCGCGCCCGGACGCAGCGGAAAGGCAGCGAAGCGCCTGAGCACGTAGACGTTGTAGACGCGTCCCTGCACCTCCTGACGCATCGGCGAGAGCGAGCGTTGCATGGGCAACAGGTCGTACGACCAAAAGCCCTCGAGCGTCGGCTCGCGCGTGATCGAAGGGCTATCGCCGATCTGACCGCGCAAGTAGAGGTACACGGTGACCGTGACCTGCTCGCCGACGTACGCGCGCGGCTTGTCGACGGTGGTGCGCAGGAACATCGTCGGGTCGTACACGGCGCCGTCGAGGGCCCCGCTGGGCGGCGCCGCGCGCGCCCCCTCGTCGGGCGCCGCGCTCGGCTCCGCCCCTACATTTTGAGGTGCCAGCGGGTTCGGGCCGCCGGGGCCGCCGAGCGCATCGGTGCGGGAGGGCTCGAGCACCATGATGCTGAGCGGCTGGCTGGCGATGCGGCGGCCGCCCGCGCTGACGATGGCGGGCCGGATCGCGTGCGCCCCGAGCTTCGTCGCGCGCAGCGTGAACGAATAGACGATCTCCGACTTGATGCGCGCGCGCTGACCGGCGCTGCCGAAGCCGAAGCTGAAGGAGAAGGGCCGCGACGTGCTGCGCCCGAGCACCTCGAAGTCGTCGAAGTCGGGCAGCTGAATCTCGTCGGTGTCTTCGCCATTGGTCTCGATGCGGATCTCCACGGCAAAGGGCTCGCCCACGGCGACGCGGTTGGCGCTCGCGCTCAGCGAGACGCGTACGCCCTGCGCGTGAGCGATCGACGCGAGCCCCCAGCAAAGCCACAGCGAGCAGCACACGATGCGCAGCATCACCAGTCCTTCTCGATGCGCCGCGGCTGGGCGCGGGCGCGTTGGCGGGCGCGGTACTTCTCTAGGTTGTGCTCGTTGGACTCGAGCGCGTCGAGGGCGCGCTCCATGTGCTCGGGCAGCGCGTTCGGGGGCTGAGACGGCGTTTGGGGTGTGGGTTCGGGCGTTTGGCTGCCCGCGTCGGACTCCGAGCTCTTCGCCTCGGGCTGCGGCGGTGCGCCCGCATCGGGCTCGCCGGTGCCGTCGTTTTCGTTCGGCTGTCCGGCGTCGCCGCGCTCGGGGGCGCCGGCGTCGGGTTGCGGTGCTTGGGCTCCGCCGTCCTGGCCGTCGGGCTTCGGCTGCTTGGAATCCTGATTCTGGTCGTCTCGCTTCTGTTTCTTCTGCTCTTCGTCCTTCTTTTGCTTTTCTTCGCGCTTTTGCTGCACGTCTTTCAGCCGGCGCTTGGCGAGCTCCAGGTTCCACGCGGCGTCGCGCTGGTTCGGGTGTGCGCGCAAGGAGCCCTTGAACGCGTCGACGGCCTCTTCGAGCTGTTTCTTCGCGCCGTCGAGGTCTTCGGCCTTGGCGGCGAGCTCGGCCTCCTTCATGAACGCGAGCCCGAGATCGTAGAGCGCAGCGGCGCGCAGCTCCTTGGGGCCGCCGCCGCTGCCCGCGCGGCGTAACGCCTCGCGCGCTTCGCCGAGCTTGCCGAGCGCGAGCAGCGCCAAACCGCGGTCGAGCTGGACGCCCGGGTCGGCGGGCAGCGCGCGTGCCGCTTCGTCGTAGGCTGCGAGCGCCTCTTTGGCTTGGCCCTTGCCGAGCTCTTGGTTGCCGCGCGAGACCGCCCCGCTCTCCGAGCGAAAGGGCTCCCAAGCGCGCGCCACGTTCGCGATCGAGAGCAGCCCCAACGCCGCCGCGCAGCGCAGGACGAGGGCGCGCCCGCTCACGACGCCGGCTCCGCGGTGCTCGCGCGCCGGCGCACGTACCAGGCCTCCGGCAGGAGCGCCTCGAGCAGAAGCAACAGCAGGGCGGGCAAGAGCACGAGGGCGTAGCGATCTTCCGCGATGCTCACCTTGCGCGCGCGATTTTCTTGCTGCTTCATGCCGCGCGTCAACGTCAAGATCTGATCGATGCCCACCGTGCCCTCGCGCGCGCGCAGGTAGGCGCCCTTCCCGATCTCCGCGATCTTCTTGAGCTGCTGCTCGTTCTGCGCGGTGAGGGCGGTGAGCACGGGCTTGCCTGCTTCGTCGCGCAGATAACCGGTCCAGGTGCCGTCCGGCGCGTACGTCGGGATGGGCTCGCCGCTCTTCGATCCGATGCCGACCACGAACACGCGGATCCCCGCTTGCGCGAGCTCCTCGGCCGCGCGCAGCGGCTCTCCTTCGTGATCTTCGCCGTCCGTGAACAACAGCACGACCTGCGAGCGCTGTCCCCGCAGGTCCTCCGGGTCTTTGGCTCCCTCCGGGCCGCCGTGCGCGCGTTCGAGCAGGCGCTTGCTCGCGGTGAGCGCGCGCCCAATGGCGGTTCCGCCGACGGGCATGTCGTACGGCCCCAGATCGCGCAGGAAGGTCTCGATGGCCGCGTAGTCGCTGGTCATCGGGAACTCCATCGTGTCTCCGGCGAAGGCGACCACGCCCACGCGATCGCCCGTGAGCTCGCCGAACAGGCGTGACAGCTCGAGCTTGGCGCGCTCGATGCGGCTCGGGCGCACATCCTTGGCGAGCATGCTCTTGGAGAAGTCGAGCGCGATCACGAAGTCGATGCCTCGCTTGCTCAACACGCGGGTGTGGCTCCCGTATTGCGGGCCCGCCCACGCCAAGATGACGAGCGCGAGCCCGATCACGAACAAGACGCCCCGCGCGGCGCGCAGCCGCGGCGAACGCCCGCGCACGAGCGCGCTCACGGTGCCCGGCTCGCCGAACCCGGCCATGCTGCGCTTGCGCGCGCGGTAACCGTAGGCGAGCAGCGCCGCCGTGATCGGCGCGAACGCGAGCAGCCACAGCACCCACGGCAGACGAAAGCTCACGGCCACCTCCTCCACACCAAGGTCCCGAGCAGGCCCTCGAGCAGCAAGAGCAGCACCGC
>CAZYWR010001465.1:0-1531 GCA_964651185.1 uncultured Polyangiales bacterium | reverse complement strand
CTGCGGATCGGCCAGCGCCGCCAGCTCGAGCGCGTTTTCGGCGTCGTCGAGCTGGCCCGCGTCCGCGGCGAGCTCGGACTGCGTGATCAGGGCGAGCGCGCGCTCGGGGCCGTCGGTGCCCAGCGCCCAGGCGTCGACCGCCTGCCGCTTCAGAACGGGCTCGCTGCCGGCCAGCGCGATCTGCGCGGCCGTGCGCAAGGAGATGTCGTCGCTCGCGTGCTCGAGGAGCTCGACGGCTTCGGCGAGCGCCCCTTCGCTCGCTAGCATGTGCGCCGCGCGCCGGCGCACCGCCTCTGCCACCGGCCCGATGTCGAAGCTCTCGAGTGTGCGCAGGAGCGCACGGCCCGCCTCGGCGTGCGCGCCCAGCGCATGATCGGTGCGCGCGAGCGCCAGCTGCGCGTCGAACGCGAACGGGTCGTCGGCGGCAGCGCGCGCGTAGAGAGCGCGCGCTTGCGCGTGATCGCCGCGGGCCGTGAGCGCGCGACCTGCAGCCACGAGCCAGGTCCCGGCCAATGCGCGATCCTCCGTGCGTTGCGCGAGCATCTGCAGCGTGGCGTCGCCCTGGCCGGGCTCGGTCGCGCTCGCGATGCGCGCGAGCAGGAGCGCCGGGCCGAGCTGTTCGGGCGCGAGCTCGTGGGCTTCGCGCGCCGCGCGCAACGCTGCCGGGGCGTCGCGCTGCACGATCCAGCGCGCGAGCGCCAGGCCGGAGAGCAGACGCGCGCGCTCGCTCGGCGCGAGCGGCAGCTCCGTCAAACGCTCGAGCAGCTGGCCGTAACGGTGCAGATCACCCGCGCGAAACGCGAGTCGCGCCAGCGCCTTCAGCGCCGCCGGCCGCTTGGGGGCCGCGGCCAAGGCGCGCTCGTACAGCGCTTCGGCGCGTCCAGGCTCACCGAGCTCTTCCGCGAGCTCGGCGGCGGAGACGTAGAGCTCGGCCGCTTCTGGATCATGCTGGCGTCGCGCCAACGCCTCGAGGCGCGCGATACGCCGCAGGGTCTCGGCGCGCGGCGAGCTGAGCTCCGCCGCTTCCGGTTCGAGCGAGAGCTCGCTCGACTGCAGCAAGACCTCGAGCACCGGCTCCACCCCCGCAGCGACCACCGGCGTGGGCTGTGCGTCGCTGCCGGCCGGTGCCGCGCCGGGCGAAAATGGCCGCAGGGTCGAGACGTGCGCGGGCTCGGTCAGACGCCGTGACACGTCCTGCACGAGCTCTGCTGGAGGCGACGCTTCGAGCGAGACGACTGCATCCTCCTCCGACACGAGCAGGTCGTCTTCGGGCCCGAAGAGGTCGTCCTCGGGCGGCGTGAACACCTCCAGCAGCTCGGCCGGGCGCGGGGCGAATTCGGTACCGCTGCCTTCGTCCAGGAGCGCGCTCGCGACCTCGGCCATGGCCGGGGTCGGGCGGCTTCCGCCCTCCAGGCGCGCCAGCTCCGCGGCCGAAGGCGGCTGGTACATGCGCGGGCGCTCGCTGACGGCCCCGGCGCGCGGCTTGCGCGCCGCGGCCGGGGGTGGGGGCGGCGCGCGCCGATCGCGCGCC
>CAZYWR010001464.1:0-4244 GCA_964651185.1 uncultured Polyangiales bacterium | reverse complement strand
GATCGCGCAAGATCGCATGGAGCCGATCTTGCGCGACAAAGCGAGCGAGCTCGGCGCGGACATTCGGTTGTGCACCGAGCTCGTGCGCTTCGAGCAAGACGCGAGCGGCGTCACCGCGTGGCTGCGCACGCGCGAGGGTCGCGAATATTCGCTGCGAGCCGCGTACATGATCGCCGCGGACGGCGGCAAGAGCCGCGTGCGTGAAGCGCTCGGCATCGGGCTACGAGGTCGCGGCCCCATGCGCACCTTGCGCAGCGTCTTGTTTCGCGCGCCGCTCGAGCGATATCTCGAGAGCGGCGTGAGTCAGTTCGAGATCGATCAGCCGGACTTCAAGGGCTTTCTGACCACGTACGCGGACGGACGCTGGGTGCTGATGTTCACCGACGACGACGAGCGCGATGAAAGCGCGCTGCGGCGAGCGATCGTGAGGGCGATCGGGCGCGATGATCTCGCGATCGAGATCATCACGACGGGGCGTTGGGAGCTCGGTGCAGCCGTCGCCGAGCGGTTTTCGAAGGGCCGCGTGTTTCTCGCCGGTGATGCGGCACATTGCTTTCCGCCGACGCGCGGCGGCTACGGTGCGAACACGGGCATTCACGACGCGCACAACCTCGCTTGGAAGCTCGCAGCCGTGTTCGCACGTTCGTCGCAGCCGGCGCTGCTCGACACCTACGATGCCGAACGTCGCCCGGTCGCGTGGGTGCGCCATCAACAGATCTTCACTCGGCCGGATTACAAGGCACACGGCCGAGGCATCGCCGATGGCGAGCCGATCATCGATGATGACGCGATGGAGCTCGGACAGCTGTATCGATCGTCCGCGGTGTCGGGCGCGGGCGAGGAGCTGCCCGTGGCGAAGCGGCCCGACGCATGGGCCGGGCAACCGGGCACGCGTGCGCCGCATCTGTGGATCGAGCGCGCCGGCAAGCGCGTTTCTACGCTCGATCTGTTCGGGCGCACGTGGGTGCTGCTCGCGGAAGATGCTCCCTGGATCGACGCCGCGGCGAAGGTGGGCGCGCAACTCGGAGTCGAGCTTCGAGGCGTGCGCGTCGGCGCAGACGTGCAACTCGAGGATGCTGGTGCGTTTCGTACGGCCTTTGGCGTGAGCGCGCGCGGCGCGACGTTGATTCGGCCCGACGGTTATGTGGCTTGGCGCTGCGACGAGGCTGCGGATCCAGAGGTTAGGTTGCTCGATGCGCTGCGGCGCGTCGCGTCGGCGAGCGGCACGTGATGGCGACGTACGTGGGGGAGGCGTAGGACCACGACGTCATCGCCTCCGCGGCGGATGTACACGAAAAACCGGATCGCGCGGAAATGCTAGGAAATCCCTACGGACTCAGACAATTCGGCGCGCTAGGTACGCATCGTCAGCTCCACATCGTCACGAAATGGGATAGACAGGTAGCCTGAGTCGGGCGCGCGGACCTGCTTCAGGTATTCGGGGCAGGCGTCGGCGTTGTCGGCGACGAGATACGAGCCCGGACGCAGGCGTGGGGCAACCAGCGCGAGGACCTTCCCATAAAGCGCCTTGTGGCCGTCGAGAAGGACGATGTCGATGCGCTCTGGCAAGTCGCGCGCGAGCGTCTCGAGGGCGTCGCCTTCGCGTACCTCCACGAGGTCGGACAGGCCCGCCGCCTCCAGGTTGGCGCGGGCGTGCGCGATCTTACTCGGCTCGAACTCCGTGCCGATGAGCCGGCCGCCACCGTTGTCGCGGAGCGCGGCCGCGAGGTGGATCGTGGAGATGCCGAACGAAGTGCCGAACTCTACGATCGCCCGCGCGGCGTTGCCGCGCGCGAGCATGTAGAGCAGCATGGCCGTGTCGGGAGATACGGCCATGTGGATGTCCTTCGCCGCCCCGTAGAAGGCGCGGTAGTCGGCGTTCGGATCGGACATCCTCGCCGCCCGCTCTTCGCGGGAGAGACGGCCGAACATCTTACGAAGGTGCTGGCTGCTCTCCTCGGCATCGGCGAACAATTGCGCGAGGAGCGGCGCGACAGGCGGTGTGGTGAGCGTGGTGGCCATGGGACAGGACCTCTCGGTTGGCGCGTGTGGTTCCTGGATTAAAATACGAAGGAATATTCGCGTTCACCATTCGCATTCCGGAAGCTGCATGCCGAAGCGCCGCGCCACAGCCATCTCTCCCAGAAAAGAGCCCTCGCAAGAGCGCTCCGCCCGCCTCGTCGCCGCCATTCTGGAGGCGGCGGTTCGCGTTCTAGAGCGCGACGGCGCAGCGGCGTTCACCACGGTCCGCGTCGCCGAGCGCGCCGGCGTCAGCGTCGGATCGCTCTACCAATACTTCCCGAACAAGGAGTCGATCCTCTTCCGGCTGCAGCGAGAGGAGTGGGCCGCGACGGGCCGGCTGCTCGACGGCATCTTTCGAGATGACCGGCTCGGCGCGGCGGAGCGCCTGCGCGCCGCGATGATCGCGTTCTTTCGAACCGAGTACGACGAAGCCCCCTTGCGGCGAGCGCTCGGGGACGCCGCGCCGCTCTATCGGAACGCGCCAGAAGCCAGCGAGCACCGCCGGCGTGGTCTACCTGTGCTCCGCGCCCTCGTGTCAGAGGTCGCGCCGCATCTCTCGCCGCGGCGACGCTCCTTTGCCGTCGAGCTTTACCTCAGCTTACTTTCCGCGATGGGCAAGCACGTCTCCGAGGCCGCGCGCTCAGCAGCTGAAAGCGACCGGTGGGCCGCAGCCACGGCGGACATGTTCCTTTCCTACTTACGGCACGAAGGTCCGCGTCGAGCTGAGTGAGCGCGTTGCATGCGCTGGTGCGCTCACGGAAGCGAAGCTCCAGCAGCTCTCGAGCGGAGGAACATCGAGCATTCTCTGGTCCAGGTGGCAGGTGGCCCTATTCATCGGCTTCGGGCGCGATAAGCAGATCCCGGGGTGCCGGCGGCCGAGCGCGCCTGTTCGGTGCCGGCCACGCCGGCTGCGGGGCGACTCAGCCCAGCGGGCCGCGATCGTCGCTGCGCACCAGATCGAGCACGCGCGCGGTGCCGTCGAGCTCGCGCAGGAAGCATTCGCGCAGCTCCGGGTCTGAGATCTCACGGGCCACCGCCCGTACGAAGCTCTCGGCTCGGGCCAGGGTAGCGCGCGCGTCGTCGTGGCGACCGAGCGCGGTCAAGGCCTGCGCGCGCGTGGCGAGCAGATCCGCCTCGAACTCGGGGTTGGCAGCGGCACCCTCCTGCAGGGCGCGCTCGGCCGACGCGAGCGCCTGCTCGGGCTGCGCGAGCGCCAGGTACGTGCGCGCCAGCGTGCTGCAGGCCATGCGCCGGTAGGGAGAGGCCGGCCCCGACGCGGCCGCGGCGGCCGCGCTCAGAGCGAGCTCGAATGCGCGCTCGCGAAACGACGCTTCCGCGGACACCGCCTGCACGCCGTGGACGATGTTGGGGTCGGGAGAGGTCGCCAGCTGGCCCAAGAGCACGCGCGCGTCCGCGATCCGGCCCTGCCGAATGCGGACCAGGCTCAGGATCAGCGCCGAGTACTGGCGCAGCACGTCGTTGCCCGACTTGGCCGCCCGCTCCGCGCAGCTCGTGAGGGCCTGTTCCGACTCGCGATAGCGGCCCACGATGCGGCTGGCGTTTCCGAGGTAGAAGAGCGCCGTCACGTGACCCGAGGTCGAGCCGGCCGCGCGCATCGCGGCCTCGGCGTCGCGCCCCCAGCAGAGCGCGCGCTCGAGCTGCCAGCTGCCGCGTACCGGCGACGTGACCGCGAGCTGGCAGCGCGCCAGGTTCAGCCAAGCCAGGAACAGCAAGTCGCAGTGGCGATCGTCGGGCGAGACGTGGTCGAAGCGCTCGATCAGCGGCCACGCCGCCTCCGCGCGCCCCATCAACACCATGCCGGCCGCCAAGGCCTGCATGGCCGCGCCGTACATGGCGGTGAGCTCGGGACCGGGCGGCGTCTCCAACGCCAGCTGCAAGTACGGCTTGGCGTCGTCGGGCTTGCCGCGCGCGGCCGAGCCGAAGATGAGCAGCGACAGCGCGAGCCACCAGAAGGCGCTGGAGCGCGGCAAGAGCTCCAAGGCGCGAGCTAGGCCGCGCATGTCCGTGCGCATGCCGTAAGCTTGCGCGTAGGCCTCCACCAACAGCAGCACGCCGCGATCGGCCTGCGCGGGCTCGAGCCGCAGGCCGCGCTGCGCGAGCGCCGCGGCGCCCGCCAAATCGCCCGCGTCGAGCGCCGCGAGCGCGGCCCGCACGAGCTGCGGAACCGCGCGCTCGGGCAGGCCTCCGCGCTCGAAGTGGTC
>CAZYWR010001463.1:0-4013 GCA_964651185.1 uncultured Polyangiales bacterium | reverse complement strand
GTAGCACCAGCATTTCATGCTGCCCCGCTGCGCGCCGCAGTCATTGGGGCCGCCGCACAAAGGGCACTTCTCCGGATCGACGCGCTCGTCCATGACTGCCTCCGTCCCTCTGGTACGCGGATCTACCTCTCACTTCGCGGTGGAGAGGCTGCGTTCGATCCAAGCTCGGTTCCGGGCGATCCGCTCATCTTCGGCGAGGAGCGGGCAGCTCGCGCAATAGCTGCCTGCCTTCACCTTGTAATAGAGACAACAGCTCGCTCGACAATGAAAGACGCGCGTCGCCCCGGCGTGCTCGACCGTGTACAGCGTCGGTGCCGCCGCGAACGCGGGCCCCTCCACGTCGAAGAACGAACGCGCCGCAGCGAGCGCGTGGTCCGCGCGATCGAGCCCGCTCAGGACGATCTCGAACTGCGCACCCCAAGAAGACGTCACCTGTCCCCACAGCGCTCTGCGCGGAAACTTCGACCAGCGCTCCAGCGTATCGACCACGGGAGAAGCTTGCACCATCAGCACCTCCCTCAATGCGGCGAGCGCATCGTCGTGGCCTGGGCTAGGCGCGTACGCGCGCGGCTCGTGGAGCGCTACACGCTCGAAGAGCACGCCGCTGCCAAAGCGCAAAGAGACGTTCTCGAGCGCGACGTCCGGAACACAAGCGTCGGACAGGTACGGCGCGATGGCGACGGCGGACGCCCAGCCAAAGCGCAGCGCAAACGAGGCCGCCGCCACCTTGCGATCGCGCGTCTGCATGCGCTCCATGATGCGCGCGAGCAAGCCCGCGAACGGCTCTTCTTCCGCCTGCCGGAGGGCCGTCCCGAGGACCCATCCTCCACCCTCGCGCGGGCCGAATTCCACGATCCACTTGGGGTTGAGGTGTGCGAGCCGATCGTAGGCGGCCAGCAGCGCGCGGCTCTCCCGCGTGCCCGACGCCGTCTCCCCTGTTCGTCTCTCCATGTCGTCTCCACGCCGCTGAGACGGACGCGCGAGCGGGACGGCGCTCGACCAGGAGCACCGTCTTGTCGCCCTTGCGCCCACCCACGAGGCATCCAGGCACCACGGCGTCCGTCATCCGGCCTCGCCGTGTCCGGGCAGGTCTTCGGGCTCGCGAGCGCGCCAGGTTCGTCGCCTGACTCCTACTGTCCACCGCTTCCCAGCTCCGTGAGAGCCAGTGCTCGTCGTGGAGGTCGTTCTCGCTTACCGCTGCGGGGCAGCTCCGGATTTTCACCGGATTCCCTTTGCGCTCTGACTCTGCCAGAGCACCCGAACATGTGCGGTATAGGGGGTCCTCTCGCGCGTTGTCAAACCGCCGCAACTCCGGGCGAGCTGTACCATAGTCACCCGCTCGCCCGGCGAGCAGGGGAGCTGGGCCGGTACCGGCGCGATGAGATGGACGCTCCGGCCCGTGGACTGAGCTTCACGACGGGCGCAGCTCTGCAGCGAACGCCAGCAATCTTCGTGGACTCAGCCGATGAGCGCACGCAATGCCGGCAGCGCCGACGCGAGGGGCAGGACCCGGATGTCGTCGACTACGTAGGAACGCTCTCCCGCGTAGAACAGGAAGCAGCGAGCGGCGCGGTAGTCGCTCGCGAACAGCCTGAGCGCATCCAGGTCGCTTTCGCGATAGACGGCGCCGCGCTTCACTTCGATCGCGATGAGTCCCCGCTCGCCGTAGAGCACGAAATCGACCTCCTTTTGATCGCGCGTACGCCAGTAGAAGAGCTCGTAGCCGAGATCGTGGTTGTCGTTGGTCGCACGCAGCTCTTCGAGGACCAAGGTCTCCAGCGCGGGTCCCTCGATCTCCTCGATCGGGTCGAGCGGTCCCTTGGGCCGGAGCGCGCGATACACGCCTGTGTCGAAGAAGTAGAACTTCGGGTGCGCGATCACCGGGCGCTTGGCGCGGCGCGTGAATACGGGCACCCGGATGGAGAGCAAGAGGTCATCGAGCAGCTGAAAGTAGCCTTCCACGGTCTTGCGGGGGAGCCCCAGGTCGCGCGCCACCGTGGAGATGGACAGGACCGCGGCCTGCGAAAAGCTCGCAGCGACCAGGAAGCGGGAGAACGCATCGAGGTTGCGCGTCAGCGCTTCGGCCTGCACCTCCTCGCGAAGGTAGGTCCCGACATAGCTCGACAGATAGCGTTTGGGGTCGCTCTCGACGTAGGCGCTCGGCAGTTGACCGTAACGCAGAGAGTGGGCGAGATCGAAGGCATCGCCCAGCTCGGCGGCCGTGAGCGGATGCATGGTCAGCGTGCGCGCCCGTCCCGCGAGCAAATTCGCGCCGCCGCGACGGAGCTTGCGCGCGCTCGAGCCGGTGAGCGCGAAGCGCCAGCGGCGCCTTTCGATCAGGCGATGGACCTCGTCGAGCAGCGCCGGCAGCCGCTGGATCTCGTCGAGCACGATCGGCGCCGGCATATGAGGCCGCGCCAGCGCCTCGAGCCGCTCTGGATGTGCCAGCAGCTCCGCGTAGACGCCGAGATCGAGGAGATCGAGGTAGAACGCGTCGGGCAGCGCCGCACGAAGCAGCGTGGATTTCCCGGTTCCCCGCGGTCCGAACAGGAAGAAGCTCTGCTGGCGGGGCAAGCGCAGCGCCCTGGCGAACATACCGCCATTTTTTCATGAAAAACGGCGGCAGCCATGCCAAATCATCCAAAGCTTCGGTTCGCCGTGACGGGGAGCGGCAAGACCGGCTTCATCGCTGCGGCACGGGTCCGTAGACCGCGTCGCGCAGCGCCTCGGCGGCCTCCAGCATGCGCGGACCGGGATCGGAGAGGAGGTCGTTGTCGATGGCGATCACGCCTGCGCCGCCGTTCGCGCACGCGCGCATGTCGGCGATGCCGGCCACCCGACACAGCGCCTCCGCCGTGCCCGCGTTCGCGACCAGCAGCTCGGGGTCGAGCTCGATCAGCTGCTCTGGATCGTAGTGGACCCAGCCCGTGTAGTGTCCAGACGCCGCGTCGATCAGACCGGCGTGCACGAGCACGTCGTGGTAGCTCGTCCCTTCCGCGCCCCCGAACAGCTGGCTGGCGTAGGCGCTCACGTACACGGCGCGCTTGCGCTGCGCGGGCGGGATGTCCGCGGCGACCGCGCGCAGACGGCGGACCAACTTCGCGGCGTAGACGGCGCCGCGCTCCGGCACGCCGAGCAGCGCCGAGAGCGCGGCGATGTTGGGGAGGAGCGTGTCGAGCCCGCGCATGTCGCCGAGGTTGAACACCTGGATGCCGGCCTGGCGGGTGCGCGCGAGCTCTGACTGCGAGCGCAGGTGGTTCGTCACCACCAGGTCGATATGCTGCTCCAAGAGCGGCTCGATCGCGGGGCCCGCGATCGCGTAGCGCGCGCCGTAGCGCTGCGGCTCGTCGCTGTGATTGCGGCCGTAGTCGCTCAGCGCGGCCACGCGCTCGGGCTCGAGCAGCGCCAGCACGAGCCCATCGGCGACCGTGGTGACGGAGGCCACGCGGGCGTAGTGGCGGATCGGCACCACGACGCCGTTCGCGTCTACCACGCCGCGCTCTCCGTTCGGCAGCATCGCGTAGCGCGCGCTGGCCGCCACCGAGCTCGCCGCGCGCCGCTCGACGGGACCCTGCGCGTCGCCGCGCTTCATGCTCAGCCACGCGGCGCCCGCCAAGCTGAGCGCGAGCCACAGCGCGCTCACCAGGTCGCCCCACTTCATGGTCCCTCCTCGATCGCGGGCTCGCGCGCGTGGACCAGCTCGAACGGCGCGCGCGAGCTCGCCATGCGCACGCCGTACACGCGGGCCACTTCGGCCGACGCCACCACCTCCGCCGCCGCGCCTTCGAGCACCGGCTCGCCGTGCGCGAGCAGCAGCGCGCGATCGGCGTGGTGATAGACATCCATCAGATCGTGCAGCACGCTGATCACGGCCAGCCCGCGCGCGGCCAGCGCGCGCACGAGGGCGTGAAAGCGCAGCACGTGCGCGAGGTCGAGGCCCGCGGTGGGCTCGTCGAGCAGCAAGATCGAGGCTTCGGTCGCGAGCGCGCGGGCGAGCAGCACGCGCCGCTGCT
>CAZYWR010001462.1:0-8569 GCA_964651185.1 uncultured Polyangiales bacterium | reverse complement strand
CGAGGCCGACGATGTCGACCGCGGGCAGACCCTTGCCGAAGCAGGCCTGTACCTCGACCGGCACTGAGTCGATGCCGCAGAGCGTGGCCGAGTGGACGGTCGCCAGCATGTCGTCACGTGCTGCAAGGACGGCCCCGCGTGCGCTGAGCGCGGTTCCACGCGCTTCGAGCCCAACTGACGGCGTCGCGCGTCCAGCTCCGGCGGCGGACGCCAGCGCGAACTCGCGAGGCAGGTGCAGCTCGCCTGAGCGCGATCGGTATGTTCGTTTCGTTACCTCGGCGCCGCGCTCGACTAAGCTGGGCACGTGCGCGTCGCGCAGGGGTGGCGAGGACGCGCGCCGGCGCGCGCGGGAAAAGGCAAGGCGTGAGGACAGCCTCATTTGTCGGGCACGAGCAGGCGGCCGGCGCGCGCACCCAGCCTGGACGTGCGCGCGCGGGTCATGACGCGTGCGCCCGCGCTCCGGGTAGACACCCATGAGCACTGCGAATCCGTTGGCCGTCTGCGGGGGCCCGATCAAGCTTTGTGGGATGCGAGAGCTCGCTGCCCCCTCCGTGATCTCGAGCTGGACGCGCGTGATCATCGATGCCCTCGAGGCGCTCGCGATCGATCCCACCCCCGTGCTGCTCGACGGCGGCTTTGCGATAGACGCTTTTCGCGACCCCAATGCGCGCTTTCCCGCCGTGGCCACCGCCCGGCTATGGCGCCGCGCCTCGGCTTGCGCGGCGGATCCTGCGTTCGGTCTGTTCGCGTCGCGCTTCGTGCGCCCGACTACGTTTCATGCGCTCGGCTATGCGGTGTTCGCCAGCACCACGCTCCGTGACGCACTGCATCGTCTGCTGCGTTATAGCCACCTCGTGAGCGACGCGGGCGAGCTCGAGCTGGAGACCACGCGCAGCAAGGCGCGCCTCAAGTTCGTGATCCGCCCGGGCGACGTGCCGAGCGCCGAGGCGCTCGACGGAGTCATGTCGCTGATCGTCCGTACCTGCCGCACGCTCACCGATCGCTCTTTCAGCTTGCTCGCGGTCGAGCAGCGCCGGCCGGAGCCGCTCGAAGGCTCGCCGTACGACCGCTTTTTTCGCTGCCCAGTGAGCTTCGGGACGCGTGTCGACGCGCTCACGTTCGATGCCGAAGTGCTCGACCGTCGGCTGCCCACGGCCAACCCGGAGCTCGCGCGCCACAACGACGATCTCGTGCGCCGTTATCTCGCCGACATGCGCGAAGGCACCATCGTCGATCGCGTGCGCCGTGCGCTGGCCGAGCACCTCTCCGGCGACGCCTCGCCGGGCAAGCTCGCCTCCGCGCTCGGCATGAGCAGCCGTAGCTTACAGCGCAGGCTCAAAGAGCACGGCACGTCGTACGCACAAGTGCTACGCGACACGCGTCGTGAATTGGCCGCGAGCTACCTGCGCGAGCAGCATTGTTCGATCACCGAGATCGCGTTCTTGCTCGGATTCGAAGACGCGAGCGCGTTTGCGCGCGCGTTTCGTAGCTGGACCGGCGTCTCGCCGTCCGCGTTTCGTGCGCAAATCTGAGCGCCGTAGCGCGCACCGCGTGAGAGCGCATGAACGGATGCGGCGCAGGATAGCGCGCTTGCGGTCGCGCGACGCGCGCGACTCCGACTTGCGCGGGCTGGCGCGTCGCGCACGATCTTTGGCGCGGGCCGCCGAGCAGGGCACCCGGCGGTGGCCTAAGAGAGCCGCGTGAGCAAGTCATCGAGCCCTGCAGAAAGAGCACGAACATCGATGTCAGGCATCACTATCCTCGGCTCCGGGCGCTATCTCCCGGGGCGTCCCATCCGCAACGAGGCCCTCGCGCGCGTGATGGACACCGACGCCGAGTGGATCCGGCAGCGCACCGGCATCGCGCAGCGCCACTTCGCGCCCGACGGGGTCGGCGTGAGCGATCTCGCGCTGCCCGCCGCGCAAGAGGCGATCGCGGCAGCCGGTCTGCATGCCGAAGATATCGACTACATCTTGTTCAACACCATGACGCCCGACTACATCTTCCCGGGGTCGGGCGCGCTGCTCGGGGCGAAGCTCGGCATCCCGGGCGTGCCGGCGCTCGATTTGCGCCAGCAGTGCGCGGCAGCTCCCTACAGCTTTCAGATCGCGGACGCGCTGACGGCCAGCTCGGCCGCGCGCTACGTGCTCGTGGTCGGGGCGGAAGCGCACGCGGGCTTCATGCCGTGGGAAGATTGGCAGCTGCTCGAGGGCGACGCCGAAGGCATGGCTGCCGAGGCGCGCTATCAGCGCGCGACCGAGCACCGCGGCATGTCCGTGCTGTTCGGCGATGGAGCGGGCGCGCTGGTGATGGGGCGGCGCGAGGAAGAGGGCTCGGGGCTTATCGGCGCCAAGGTCCACTCGGACGGGCGCCTGCACGGCGCGCTGCGCGTGGAGGCCGGGGGCTTTCGGCGGCGGCCCTTCCTCGACCACGAGGCGCTTTCACGCGACGACCACATCCCACGCATGAACGGCCGCGAGCTATTCAAGAGCGCGGTGCAGCGCCTGCCGCAGGTGGTGCGCGAGCTGTGTGCGACCCACGGGGTCGCGCTCGAGAGCATCGACTGGTTTCTCGCACACCAAGCCAACGATCGCATCAACCAGGCGGTGCGTGAGGCGCTCCACCTGCCCGAAGATAAGGTGCCTTCGAACATCGCGCGCTACGGCAACACGTCGAGCGCGACCATCCCGATCCTGGTCGACGAGCTCCTGCGCGAAGGCCGCATCAAGCGCGGCCAGCTGCTCTGCTTTATGGCGCTGGGCGCCGGCATCAATTGGGGCGCGGCGCTGATGCGTCTGTGATTTCGCGACGCATGGTGCGCCGCGTGACCATTCCGAAGCGCGCCTTGAGGGCGCGTCCGTGAGAAAAGGAGAACCGCCGTGGCAGAGCGCATGGAAGTCAGCACCAAAGTACGCCAGATCATCGCCGAGCAGCTGGGCGTCGACGCGGAGGGCTTCAAGGATGACGCCTCCTTCATCGACGATCTGGGCGCAGATTCGTTGGCCGTGGTCGAGCTCGTGCTCGCGCTCGAAGAGCAGTTCAAGATCGATATTCCGGACACGGAAACGGAGAAGATTCGCACAGTGGCCGATGCCGTCTCGTACATCGAACAGCACGCAGCCTGAACGGCGGGGCCTGGGGCGCGCGCTCACGCGCGCAACCCGAACGACAAAGCGCGCGCTCGCGCGCACGGGCCAAACGAGGTAGATGCCGACGGTGACGCGCGAGAGCAAGGCAGAGGTGACAAGATGCGAAGGGTAGTCATCACGGGCATCGGAGCGGTCAGTCCCTGCGGCCTCGACGCGGAGACGAGCTTTCGCTCGGCGGTCGAAGGCCGCAGCGGCATCGGCCCGATCACGCTGTTCGATGCCGCAGGCTTCGCCTGTACCATCGCCGGCGAGTGCAAGAGCTTCGATCCAGCGCGCCACATCCCGAAAAAAGATCTGCGCACGATGGATCGCTTCACGCATCTGGCCATGGGCGCCGCCGATGAAGCGCTGCGCAGCGCTGGCTTCGCTGACTTCGATGAGCGCATGAAGCAGCGCACCGGGACCATCCTCGGGGTCGGCATCGGCGGGCTCGGAACCATCGAGAACACCGCCAAGGTGTTGGCAGAGAAGGGCCCGAGCCGGATCACGCCTTACTTCATCCCGGCTGCGATCTCGAACCTCGCGCCCGGTCAGATTTCGTTGAAGCACGGACTACGCGGCATCAACTACGCGATCACCAGCGCCTGCGCCTCTGGGGCGCACGCCGTCGGCGAGGCGTTTCGCTCGATCGCGCGCGGTGAGCTCGACGCCTGCTTGGCGGGAGGCACGGAGGCTGCCGTGACGCCGCTCGGCGTAGGCGGCTTCGCGGCCATGCGCGCGTTGACCAAGCGCAACGATGCGCCGGAGCAGGCGAGCCGGCCCTGGGACCAGGACCGCGACGGCTTCATCATCGCCGAGGGGGCGGGGTTGCTCGTGCTCGAGGACCTCGAGCAGGCGCAGCGCCGTTCGGCCACGATCTATGCCGAGGTCGTCGGTTACGGCGCCAGCGCGGACGCCTATCACTTGACGCAGCCCGCCCCAGAAGGGGAGGGCGCGCAGCGCGCGATGCGGGCCGCGCTGGCAGACGCCCGCCTGGCGCCGGAACAGATCGACTACCTCAACGCCCACGGTACCTCCACGCCCGTCGGCGATGTGCTCGAGCTCGAGGCGGTGCGGGCGATCTTTGGCGAGCACGTGCGCGGGTTGTGGATCTCGAGCACCAAGAGCGTCACGGGGCATCTGCTCGGCGCGGCCGGCGGCCTCGAGGCGGTGTTCAGCGTGCTCGCGCTCAAGCAGGGGCTCGTCCCTCCCACGATCAACTTGCACAACCCAGTGCCGGAGGCGCAGGGGATCGACCTCATGCCGCACGAGGCGCGCACGCGGGCGCTGCGGCATGTGCTCTCCAACTCTTTCGGCTTCGGCGGCACGAACGCGTCGCTCATCTTCGCCAAGATCTGAAGGGATCAGGGCGGACGCGCGGCGCCCGCGTGCCGAGCCGGCAAAGCTGCGCAACGCACGCGTACGGCTCCCAAACATGGAACCGGCTCGCCGCGCGGCTTGAGCAGGATCGCACTCAGGGCCTGCGCAACGCACGCGTGCGGCTCCCAAACATGGAACCAGCAACCGAGCGCGTCGCACGCGCGTCCATTGCGCCAAATCGTGCCGTGATCCGGCTCCCATTCGGCGTGAGGCGGCAATCTGCGTACCATGGCGAGGCAAAAAGGTAGCGGGCGCGCGGCAGGTGCTGCTGGCGCCGCTAGAAGACACGGGAATGGCAGCGGGTTTTCGCGCGTATCGGGCGCGGCTCTGATGCATGGCGCGCTTCTTGTAGGCGATCTGCTTCGTATAGCTCAACGCGAACGGAGACGCCTATGACCCTCTCGATTGCCAACCGCGCCCCCTCCGTGGGCTGCGAGGAAGTGTGCCCGCTTTGCCTCGCGCGCTATCCGACTTCTCTCGAGCAGACGTGTATCGCCTGCGAGGCGCCCTCGTGCCCTGATTGCGCCGAGTCGCTGCCGGGAACGCAGCACGTGCTCTGCTACGCCTGCCGCGTCCCCACCAAGCATTAGGCGACGCTCGCCGATGGCCGCACGCGTGCGACGGGAGCCGGGTGTCAAAGCGCGCGCCGGAAAGCGCGAGCAGGCGGTCAAAGCGCGCGCCGGAGAACGCGAGCAAGCGGCTCAACCGCGCGCCGGACGCGAGCAGGCGGTCGAAGCACGCGCCGGAGAACGCGAGGCGGCCGAACCGCGCGCCGGAAAGCGAGAGCGAACGATGGTCGAAGCACATGCGGGCGTGCCCGGGCAAAAGGATCCGGGGAACCCAAACGAGAGTGCAGCCCCTCTCGTACCCCCCACGCGTAAACTCGAGGTCCTGCGCGCCGCGGCCGCGACCTGCCTCGCGTGTCCACTCGGCCCGCGCGCGACCCAGACCGTATTCGGCGAGGGGAAGCCACACGCGAAGCTCTTCTTGATCGGCGAGCAGCCGGGCGACGAGGAGGACCGCACCGGACGTCCCTTCGTGGGGCCCGCCGGCAGGATGCTGGACCGCGCCCTGGCCGAGGCGGGTCTCGCGCGGCGTGAGGTGTACGTCACCAACGCGGTGAAGCACTTCAACTATCGCCCGCTGGGAAAGAAGCGGCTGCACGCCAAGCCGGAATGGAAGCATCTCGAGGCGTGTCGGCCGTGGCTGCGCGCCGAGCTCGCTGCCGTGCAGCCCGAGGCGGTGATCTGCATGGGCGCGAGCGCCGCGCAGTCGCTGTTGGGGCGACGCTTCACCGTGCTCAAGAACCGGGGACGCGTGTTCGAGACGCCCTGGGCCAAGGGCCTGCTGGTGACCTATCATCCGTCGGCCATCCTGCGCATGCCCACACACGAGGCGCGCGAAGAGACGTTCCGCGCCTTCGTGGCCGACCTACAGTTGGCGCAGCGCCTGCTGCGCGGCGACTCCCTTGCGCTGAGCGCGCTGCCCTGAGCTCCTGATCGCAGAGCGCGCTGCGGAAGACTTGCGCGAATGCGAGAGCGGCTCGAGCGGGCCTACGCGATCTGAGCTCCTGATCGCAGAGCGCGCTGCGGGCAGGCGGATGATCGCGCGAGCGCGCCCGGATGTGCTCGATGTCGCCTCAGCGGCCACGTTGCGGTGCCGGAGTGGCTGCGGCCGACGCTCAGTCCGTGGGGAGTCGCAGCTTGTCGAGCCGGGGCAGCAGGCTTTGAAACTCGAGCTCCTCGAACAGCGCCCGCGTGCGGGCGCGCGCTTCGGAGCTGAGCGGCGCCGCGCGCGGGCCCGCAGGAAGCGGCACGTCACGGCGCAGGCGCACCAGCGCTTCGCTCGCGCGCAGTTGGTCGGCGTGCGCGCGCACCTGGGCTTGCAACTTCGCGGGCGCGATCTGGTCGGCGTTGGCGAGCAGCATCTCGACGTCGGCGAAGTCCGCCGCGAGCTTGCTCGCCGCGACCGGCCCGACGCCTTTCACCTTGGGCACGTTGTCCGAGCTGTCTCCCACCAGTGCGACGTAAAGCGGCAAGCGCGCAGGCGGGATACCGAAGCGGGCTCGCACGCGCGCTTCATCGTAGCGCTCCGGAGGCTTGCCGCGCCGGCCGAGGAACAACACGGCGACGCGCGGCCCGACGAGCTGCAAAAGATCGCGGTCGCCGCTGGCGATCAGCACTTCATTTCCCTCGGCGGTGAGCTGCTCGGCCAAGGTCGCGAGCACGTCATCGGCCTCGAACCCGTTCGCGCTGAAGCGCGGAAAGGCGAGCGCATCGAGCAGGCGATCGAGCGTCGAGAGCTGGACGGAGAGCGGACTCGGCAGCGGCGCGCGCGTGCCCTTGTAAGCGGGAAAGGCCTGGTGACGAAACGTAGGACCGGCGCGATCGAGCGCGAACGCCACGCCTTCGGGCTGCTCTTCACGGAGCAGCTTAAGCAACAGCGAGCTGAGGCCATAGAGAGCTTGGGTCGGCTGGCCGGCGCGCGTGGTCATCACGGGCAGCGCGAAAAACGCCCGAAAGAAGAGCGAGTAAGTGTCGATGAGGAGGACGCTCAAGGGCCGCTCTGCGCGCGAGTGGCCCAGTCGAACGCCTGGCGCATGCGGTCTTGGCCCCAAAACAGCTCGCGCTCGACCACGAAGGTCGGCGCGCCGAAGATGCCGAGCGCTTCCGCGCGCGCAGTCTGCGCCTTGAGGCGCTCACGGTTCTCCGGCGACTGCGCGCGCGCCAAGATCGCCTCGGCCGGAAGCGCGAGTTCATCTAGCAGCGCGCGCATGGTGACCTCGTCGTCGATCTCGCGATCGGCGACGAAGTTGAGCTCATAGACGCGCCGCGAAAACGCAGGACCCCAGGCCTCGTCGGCCCCGAGCAGCGCGATGCGCGCGGGCAGCACACTACGGCGCGGGAAGCTCGTCGGCTTCTGCCAGCCGAGCCCGAGCTCGGCGCAGATGCGTTCGAGGTCGCGAAAATGGTACCGGCCCTTCGCTGCGAACTGGACGAACGGTGGTTGCGTATAGCCTTGCGCGCTCAAAATCGGTCCGAGCAAGAACGGCCGCCAGACGATGCGATGACCCCGCTCTGTCGCCGCGCGCTCGGCGGTCATCACGGCCGGATACGAATAGGTGCTGCCAAATTCGTAAAAGAGCTCGATGTCCATGCCCGCAGCGTAGTACGGCGGCGCCAGGCGCGTCTCGCCCCGGCCGGCTGCCTGCCCGCTGCGCGTGCGTTCGATGTCGCCGTCTGCCCGAGCTTCGCCACGAGCCCAGCTCCCGTACAAAATAGGCAACCACCTCACGCGACGCGCTCGGCGTCGCCTGACTCTGGATGGCGCCATGACCGATCTCGAGCTGTTCCTGGTCGACAAGAACGACACGTCTTGGTCGATGCGACCTTGGCTTTTGCTGGTGCATCACGGCATCCCGTTCATCGAGACGTCGTTCGTGGCGGCGGACTCTGGGACGCCCGCGCGCATTCGTGCGCTCTCGCCGGCGGGGCGCGTCCCCATCTTGCGCGTCGGCGAGCGGCTGGTGTGGGAGTCGCTCGCGATCATCGAGACGCTCGCGGATCTCCATCCCGAGCTCGCAATTTGGCCGCGCGACCCGGGTGCGCGCATGCATGCGCGTTCCATCGCGGCCGAGATGCACGCGGGCTTCGAGGAGCTGCGCCGTTACTGCACCATGAACCTCGCGCTCCGCACGCGCGTCGAGCTCGATCCGGCGCGCCGCCGCGAGCTCGACCGCTTCGAGCGCATGGTCGAGGCGGCCCGCCAGGAGGCGAGCGCGCAGGGCCCGTTTCTGTTCGGCACATGGAGCGCCGCCGATGCGATGTTGGCACCCGTCGCCACGCGCATTGTGTCGTACGGGCTCGAGGTGGGCGCGACCACGCGTGCGTGGGTGGACGCGATCTTTGCGCTGCCCGCGTTTCGCCGCTGGGAGGACGAAGCGGCGGTCGAACGAGCAACTCGCCCCGCGGCGGCGCGCATCGGGACGCCGCTCGCGGGCAGCCTGCAAGAGCGGGTTCCGGAAGGGCCCTGCTACGCCGTGATCTTCGAGAGCCAGCGCG
>CAZYWR010001461.1:0-2503 GCA_964651185.1 uncultured Polyangiales bacterium | reverse complement strand
AAGAGCGCGGCGAGCACGTAGCGCGTCCGCGTATTCGAGGCGGCGACGATGGCCGCCTGATCCTCGCGCGAGACGCGCTCCGCTTCGATGATCGCGCCGACGGCGACCCGTACGTCGTCCATGCTCTGTTTGCGAGCGCGCAGCGACGCTGATTTGTACGCTTCCGCCCGTCCATCCCCGACTGCGCTCGCGGCGGAGCTCGCCCAGTATTGATAGCGTTTGCGCAGCTCCGTCACGCGCACGCGTTGATCCGGCCGATCCATCACGAGCGCGCGCAGCTCGTCGAGCGCCGCGAGCGGCTTGGCGTTTTCGTAGGGCTGCAGGAACTCCCGCTCGTCGCTCAACAAGTAGCCGCGGATGCCCGTCTCCTGATCGAGGATCAGCGTCTGCACCTCGTACGTCTTGGCGATGATCTTGTTGGTCTGGTCGAGCCAGGTCGTGTTTTCGCTGAGCTTCGAGACCTGCAATGCGAGCACCGCCCCGACTGCGATGAGCACGAACAGCGGCGTAGCCAGCGCGATCAGCAGACGACGGCGAAGCTGGGTGCGGGCACGGTCGCCGGCGGGCTCAACCTCGGGGGACGTCATGTGCGACGAGAATAGTCAGCGTTCGACGGACCGTCACGCGCTCGAGATGGGGGCGCTGCGGATCTGAGGCAGAACGCACCATGAGGCAGAATTGAGTGCGCTGCTACTCGCGCAGCCAATGGCAAGTGTAGCCCCCAGGGTTCTTTTCGAGATAATCCTGGTGATAGTTCTCGGCGGGCGTGAACTCTGAGGCGGGCACGATCTCCGTCACGATCTTGCCCTTCCAGCGGCCCGACTTCTCGACCCGCGCCTTCACCTCCTCCGCCGTTTTGCGCTGTGCCTCGGAGGTGAAGAAGATCACGGAGCGATATTGCGAGCCGATGTCGTTGCCCTGACGGTTCGGGGTCGTGGGATCGTGCATGCGAAAGAACCACTTTTCGAGCAGGTCGGCATAAGAGAGCTTCTTCGGATCGAACACCACGCGCACCGATTCGGCGTGGCCCGTGCGGCCGGTCTTCACCTGCTCGTAGTTCGGCGAAGCCGTCTGGCCGCCCGTGTATCCGACCTCGGTCTCGAGCACCCCGGGGATCTTGCGCAACAGGTCTTCCATGCCCCAAAAGCAGCCGCCCGCGAGGAGCGCTGTCTCGAGTGTCGCCTCGCAGCCGGCGCGCTCGCCCTGCGGCGGCGCCGTGCAGCTGTTGACCTCGCTCTGCACCGCGCTCACCTGGCCGCCCGCGAACAATGCCCGATATTCGCCGTAGCCCTCGGCTTCGAGCCGCTCGACGGGGATGAAGCGCAAGGCCGCCGAGTTGATGCAATAACGCAGGCCGCTCGGGCCTGGGCCGTCGTCGAAGACGTGCCCGAGATGCGAGCTGCCCGCGCGCGAGCGCACTTCGACGCGGCGCATGCCGTGGCTGCGATCCTCCTTCTCGAGCACGTGCTCCGGCTCGACCGGCTTCGTGAAGCTCGGCCAACCGGTGCCCGACTCGAACTTGTCGGTCGAGCTGAAAAGCGGCTCGCCCGTGACCACGTCGACGTAGAGGCCAGGTTCGTGGTTGTCGTAGAACGCGTTACGAAACGCCGGCTCGGTGGCGTCGTGTTGCGTCACTTCGTACTGGAGCGGCGTAAGTTTTTTGCGCAGCTCGGCGTCGGCGGGTTTCGCATACGTACGCTTGGACATGGCTCTGCTCCGGGTCGAAGCGCGCGGTTCCGCGCGCGAGGGATTGGTCGAAGCGCGCGGTTCCGCGCGCGAGGGATTGGTCGAAGCGTCCGCACGCGCGCGCGAGCGAGCGGATGTGGACGGATCCGAGCGGCTGGGCGCCGCTTGGGCGGCCACCTTGGCGGCCGGCCAGCCGCGATGAGGTGGGGACGCGAGCGCGCCGGCAAAGCTGGCCAGAGCAAGCGAGATCAGAAGCACGCGGCCACGAAGTCTGTTCACCATGCGCATCTCCAGCCCCCGCGGCAACGCCCGCGCACGCCATTGTACTCCCGAGCGTGCTCTTGGTCTCAGCCCGCCCCCAAGCCTCCGGCTTTGCCGGAGCATGATCACTGCGGTCGTGAGCGCTCGCCGGGCGCGATCGCGAGCTCACCGGCGAGCGCGCGCCGTTTGATTTCACGCCTCAGCGCCTTGCCGGACGCGCCGATCGGCAGCGAGTCGAGGACGGCGAACAGGCGCGGGATCTTCACCCGCGACAGCCGTGCGCGACAAAACGCGGCGAGCTCTGCGAAATCGAGCGCGGCATCGGGGTGCGGCACGAGCGCTGCCAGCACGTCCTCGCCGTAGTGCGCGTCGGGAACGCCCACCACCAAGGCGTCGCGCACGCTGGGATGCATGATCAGTACCGCCTCGACTTCCGCCGGGTAGACGTTGAAGCCGCCGCGGATGATCATGTCCTTCAGTCGATCGACGATGATCAGGCGACCCGCGGTGTCGAGCTGCCCCAGATCACCAGAGTGCAGCCAACCATCGCGCAGGA
>CAZYWR010001460.1:0-1611 GCA_964651185.1 uncultured Polyangiales bacterium | reverse complement strand
GCCTCGAACACGGAGGGCTGGCAGCTGGCGCTCCCTGCGAGCTGCGACGCGGGCGCGCTCTGTGAAGTGAAGCTCGAGCTGGCACCCGCGATCTCGACGGCGCCGAAAGCGGAGGAGCCCGTCGCCGAAGCGCCTGCCGAGCGCATCGCGGCGCCGCGGGATCGAGCCGCGGAGAGCGCGCCCGCGCAGAGCGCAGCGCCGGCGCGTCGCAATGTGCCCGCCTTGGCGGCCTTCGTAGGCGCGGCGAGCGCGACGGCCACGCTGATCGCGCTGATGAGCTGGTCCGGGGCGCAGGCGCTCGCCGCCCGCCACAAGCACGAAGACGATCCGCTGGCTTACGATCCGCACGAAGTGCGGCGCCTCGCACACCGCCCGGATTATCTCCGGATCGGCGCCGTCGCGGCCGCCGGCGCCAGCGCCGCGATCGGCATCTGGTGGGTCGACTTCGGCGGGCGGCGGCGTGCCCAGCTCTCGCTCGACGCGGGAAGGGGTATAACGCTGACGGGCCGCTTCTAATGCAGATCGGGTCGTACCAGGTGCTGTTCGAGCTCGGCCGCGGGGGCATGGGCCGCGTGTATCTGGGCCGCATGGTGGGCGAGGGCGGCTTCGAGCGGCTCGTCGCGATCAAGCGCGCTCACCCGCTCGATAAGCCCTCGCAGGAGGTCACCGAGCGCTTCCTCAACGAAGCACGTCTCGCCGGCTTCGTGCATCACGCGAACGTGGTGGCCATGCATCACGCCGGGCGCGACGCCGAAGGGCACTACTTGATCTGTGAGTACGTCGAGGGCGAGTCGCTGGCGGGGCTCAACGAACGCGCGCGGGGTCGCACGCGCTTGCCCGCGGAGATCGTGACGCGCATCGTGCTCGACGGGCTCGCGGGGTTGCACGCCGTGCACGAGGCGGTCGACGGGTCGGGGCGGCCGCTCGGCATGCTGCATCGCGACGTGTCGATGGATAACCTGCTGGTCGGACGCGATGGCGTCACGCGGCTCGCCGACTTCGGCATCGCCAAAAGCGCGGGTAGCAAGGTCGTGACCGACCAGGGCGTGCGGCACGGCAAGCTCATCTATTTTTCCCCCGAGTACCTGTGCGCAGGCACGTCGGTGGGGCGCACGCTCGACCTCTACGCGATGGGCGTGACCTTGTGGGCGGGCTTGGCCGGCGCCCTGCCGTGGCAAGGCTTGGCCGAACAGGAGCTCTTGCGCGCGATCGTGATGGAGGGTCTACCGCCGCTCGCGAGCGCTGGCGTCACCGTCGATCCCGCATTGGAGGGCGTGATCGCGCGCGCGTGCCAGCGCGATCCGCGCGCGCGCTTCCAGAGCGCGCGCGACATGCTCGAGGCGCTCGAGGCGCTCGCTACGCGTCAGGGCGCGATCGCCCGCCAGATGGAGGTGGCCGCGTACATCGAAGCGACGCTCGGCGCGGAGCTCGCAGAGCGCAGAGCACGCGTCCAAGCGCGGCGCACCGAGCTCGACGCGCAAGTGCCGGCCGCGCGTCCGGAACGCGGGCGCCTCGTCACCGTGCGCGGGTTGGGCGTGCCGGACGCCGAGGTGACGATCGCGGATCGCGCGCCGCCCGGCGAGGACACGATCGCCGCTTGGGTGGAGACCC
>CAZYWR010001459.1:0-7045 GCA_964651185.1 uncultured Polyangiales bacterium | reverse complement strand
AAGGCACCGTACCCGAAACCGTCTTCTCGATCCAATGCGTCCCCGAGCCGAAGCGAACCCGTTGCGCGCCGATCACCGAAAACGTCGTCCACTCGTCCGTCAGCTTGCGCCAGCTGCCTCCGCCGCTTGCACTGGCATCTTGCGCCAGCGCACGCGGTCCGCAGACGCTCGCGGACAACACGGTCAACGCCCAGGTAACCGTTCGGTGAAGTTTTCGGCGTTTGCAAGCGAGTATGCTCATGGATCCTCCCCTCGACAGCGCCACCCTGAGTGTTCACGAAATGGAGAGCGGCAAGGGCCGCATCGACCGCCGCATGCGCAGCGCGCGGGCGAGCTCGTCAGGGTTGACAGTTCTATCAACCACCTTCCGGTCCGCCTTGCGAGCTCGGCCGCTACTTGGCCTGGGCGCGCAGCACGAACGTGCGCTCGACCTTGCCGAAGCGGTTGAAGCCCACGATCAACTCGGGCCGCGCGCGCACGTAGCTGCCGCCCGCTTGGCCGATTTCGTAGTGCCAGTCGTCGTCGAAGAAGCCGCGCTCACGGCAGATCGGATGGCGGCTGCATGGATCTCCGCGTCCGAGCCGCTGCTCGACCTCTCCCCGCGTCAGGCCGTGCAGGTGCTTTTCGTGGCTCACGAGATCCGCGAGCTCGCTGTTGTGGGCATTTTGCTCGGCCGACTCGACCGGGGTGTCGATGGCCGCGCGCAGCTGCGGCAGGGTCTCCTGGGCGGTGGGGCCCTTCGCGCAGCCCGCGGCGAAGGCGATGGCGAGGATGAAGATCGGGACGCGGCGCGGCATGCGGCCAATGCTACATGAGCGCGCGCGGGGCGCGAACTCTCCGGCTCTTCTGACACGAAGATTTGCGCGGGGAGGACGCTGCACATCGCCGCCAGGGACCGGGAAGCGCCGATCAACGTGAGATGGTCGATGACCGTTGGCGATTCCCGAAGCTTAGGGCTCGTCGCACGGACTGCTCGCAGCGGCCGCGGCGCCGAGGCGCTCTTCGAGCCAGCGCCGCTGGGCGTCCACTCTCATATAGATGTCGCGGCCCAGACAGCTCCGCGCCCCTTTGCTCAGGATGCCGACGACGACGGGCGCTCCATCTGCTGAACGCACCAACAATGGTCCTCCCGAGTCCCCGGTGCACGCGCCGCTCAGGCCTCGCCCGTCCACGGTGATCGACGTGCCATCCTCCCCGACCACCGGCTCCTCGACGAATCGTAGGTCGCCGCGCTGTCCATCTTCGTCGCGCCCCACGCCTGCGAGGACGGCCTTCCTCGGCGCGATGTCAGACGGCGTCCATCGCAGCGCGAGCGGGCGTACGCCTGCCGCCTCGAAGCGCTCGGGCGCGAGCACTTCGATCAGCGCCATATCGACGTCCGGATGGGCGAATGCATCGCCGAGCGGGGCGGACAGCGGCATCCCATCGCCGCTCGTCCCCGCCAAGCGGAAGATGTCTCCGGAAGCGCAGTGCGCGGCGGTCAAGAGCCAGCGCCTCGCCACCCAAACGCCCGTGCAGTAGAGACTTCCGTTCGTGCCCTCCATGGCACCGATGGGCCAGCGCGTCGGATCCGCAGTCAGCGCCTGCGGGAACGTCGGGTCGCCGGCGAAGAGCGCTTGATCGGCGTTCGCTAGGCAGGCGCCGGGTCCTTCGTCGACGAAGCCCACACAGGCGTTGAGCGAGCTCAACAAAAGGGCACAGAGGCGTGGGTCGCTGGTGATCGCGCGCGGCATCGCAAGCGCAGCCTGGCACGGTCGAACGAACGGCGATCGTCAGCGTTGCGTCAGCCATCCGTCAAGCGACGGGCGGCGGCGTCCCCCGACCGTCGCGGCGAGCCCGTTCGCAGCGCGTTTGCGCGGCCTTGTGCGCAGAGTCCGCGAAGCAACGGAAGCTTGACGGAGCGCTGACAGGTGGTCTTTGGAGGAAGTGATATCCACCAGGGAGGATTGAAACGAGGAGCTAAGAAATGAGTGGACAAGTAAGCAGACAAGCCCCTACGACGCATCGCATCGCTCACAGCGCGAGCGTCCTCTGGATCTCGATGCTCGGGTTGCACGCCTGCGCGAGCGGCGCCGACGACACCCAGGAGGAACGTGGCGATCCGGCCGCGCCATCGCATGATGCGCCGATCGCGCAGTCCGCCCCCGCCGCGCTCGATGATCCTCAGCTCGCCGGCGAACCCGACGAGCTGGTGGCGAAGGGCTTCCTCCAGGCGAGCGCTCAGTCGGACGCCGAGATCTTTGGTTGGACCGCCAACGAATGGGACGTTGCCATGCGGCCCGTCGACACCCATGTTTGTTTCTTGACGCGCGTCAGCGGAAACCTCGGGGGTAATTCCGTAGTCGCTTTGCACCGTTACAACACCGATTATCAGTACACATGGCGCACCAGCGGACTGATTCATGGAACGTTGGCGGACGAGGGCCCCACCTGGAAGCTCGGAGGCGCTCAGGCGGAAGACAACAGTCTGTCGGCGGAGGCGATCTGCGTTCCGCTCAGCAGCTTCAGCATCGATCCTGGCATGGTGATCTGGACGTCAGGAGAGGGCAGGGCGGAGGTGTCTACGGCGCGGCCCGGCTGCTCGAGCTGGGTTGCGGCCGAGATGTGGCAGGGCAATGCCGCGACCTATTTGAGCTCGGTTCAGGGAGACTTCGAAGGCGGCGGCGAGGGCGCGGAGATCGTGTACGGGGAAGGCTGGAGCGACCCCGCGCAGGTCCGCATTCAAACGCAGCAGTGCGGATATTACGAGGCCCATGCGGTTTCGCTATTCATCGGCGTGCCTGACCAGCGAGGTACGTGGCGCACCACGGCGGTCGAAGTCGACGCCGGGTCGAACAAGAAACGGTCGCAGCGACTGCTGAGGACCCGGGATGGGGTGTGCTATCTGACGCGCGTGAGCGGCAACTTCGATGGCGCTGGCGAACGTGTCCGCATCTATCCGGAGCTCGACCAGAGCGGAGACGAATGGTGGACGCTCGAAGCCAAGGCCCAGGGCGGAAGTGCCTATTCCAAGGCCGAGTGCGTCTATTATGATCAGCGCGCGAACAACGGCTGCGCCGATTTGTGCCCGCTCTAACGGCGCGGCGCTCGATCCATACGGAGCCCACCCACCAGGGCGACGCGTGAGGAGGCTGACGTTGGCCACGACGTCGAGCGACGCTCGGGCGCCGTTCGAGGCGTGCCGCGCAGGCACCTCGGCGAGGCGCTCGCGCGAGCCTCGGCGGGGAGTTATCTTGCTCGGCATCGTGGATAACGTCCGCCGCTTGCGCGCCGAGCCAGCGCAGAAAATCGAGGCGCATGGCGCCGCCCGCGAGCAGACCGCAACGCCAGCGGCACGCGTCCGTTTCGGCGCTGTCGAAGTCGACTTCGCGACCGCGCAGTTGCGCTGCGCAGGTCGCGCTACGACGTTGTCAGCCAGAACGCTCGGCCTGCTCCAGTATCTCATGCGCAACCGCGAGCGCTTGGTGAGCCGTGAGGAGCTTCTCGCCGAGGTATGGCGCGGCGTGACGGTCAGCGAAGGGTCGTTGCGACAGGCGATCTTGGAGCTGCGGCGCGCGCTCGGAAAAGGGCCCGAGCGGCACGCGATCGAAAACGTGCGCGGTCTCGGCTATCGCTTCGTCGGCGCGCCCGAGCGCGAGCCGCCGGCGCTCACGACGGAGGTGCCCGAGCCCGGGGTCGTTCGAGGCAGCGAGCGACCAGCGTTGTTCGGGCGAGAGCAAGATCGCACGCGGCTCGAGCGCACGCTGCAGGCCGCGTCGGAAGACGGCGGCCGTACGTGCGTGATCGTGGGGCCGCCCGGCATCGGCAAGAGTCGCCTCGCTCGAGAAGCCGTACGCATGGCGCAGGGCCGGCACGTCTTGCAGGTCGAGGGCCAGGCGGATCCCGATGGCTTTGCGCCGGCGTTCTGGCATTGGAAACAGATCCTCTCGGGCTACGTGGAGCACTGCGGATCGAGCCAGCGGGCGCGTTGGCAAGAGCTCTCGCCGGCGGCCCTTCGGGTATTGGAGCTCCAGAGCGCGGTTCGGGATACACCGCCCGTGGTCCCCATCGACCACGCCGAGCAGCGCTTCGCATTGCTCGAGGAGCTCGGCCGTCTTTTCATGACGCTAGCGCGGGACGTTCCGAGTCTCATCCTGCTCGAAGACCTGCAGTGGGCAGACGAGTCCTCACTTGCGCTGTTGCACCACCTCGCGCCGCTGTTCGCGCGCACGCGCTCGCTCCTTCTCATCACGTGTCGCGACGTTCGGCCGCGTGAACAGAGATCGCTCGCGCGCGTGCTGCAAGCGATCGCTCGCACTCCGCTGGCCGAGCGGATCGAGCTCATAGGGCTAGGCCTGAGCGACATCGTCAGCGTGCTCCACGCGCACGTGCCGGGCGGCGTGCCCGAAAGCGTGTGCACAGAGGTCTATCAACTCAGTCGAGGGAACCCGCTTTTGGCGCTGGAGCTAGCGCGCCTGGTGGCGCGGCACGAAGGCGAGGGGAGTCCGCTGCTACAGCCGCTCCAGGCGGTCGAGCTTCATTCCGTCGTTCGGCGGCACCTTCAGAGCTTGCCAGAAGGTAGCTATCAGGTTCTGTGCGCAGGATCGGTGTTGACGCCCGAGTTTACGCTGGCTGAGCTGGCGGGCATTCTCCAAGAGCCCGCACAGGTCGTGCTGACACACCTTGACCGCTGCATCGAGCATGGCGTCATCGTCCACGGCAATGCGGCGCTGCGCTTCCGCTTCGCCCATCCCCTGATGCGCGAGTCGGCTTACGCGGGCCTCGCCCGCGAGGATCGCAGCCGCTGGCATCGGCTCGCCGGCGAATGGATCGAGCGCCAGAGCCCGCCGGACACCCGGCTGAACGAGCTCGCCCATCATTTCTTCGCAGCAGCCGCGGATGGGGTGGCGCCCAAGGCCGTGCATTATGCCGTGCGATGTGCGGAGCTCGCGTACGCCGCCACGGCCTATGCGGAGGCGGCAGCTCACTACGAGCGAGCGCTGGCTTGCGCGGATCTGGAGCCTGCGTCGAGCGCCGTCGAGCGGCTCGAGATCGAGCTCGCGCGAGGGGAAGCGTTGCGCGCGTCGGGCGCCGATGCCGCGCGCGTGGACGACCATTTCTTGACGATCGCCGCGAGCGCGGAGGCGCTGGGCGATCCGCGGCTGTTTGCGCGCGCGATTCTGGGCTACACGGGCCAACGCCGTGAGCGCTTCAGCCCTACCCACATCGCGGCCAGCGCCCATCCACGGGAGATTCCGTTGCTCGAACGCGCGCTGCGCGGCGTCGGCGAAGGTCCGAGCGAACTTCGCGTGCTGCTTCTGTGCTCGCTCGTCTATGCTTTGAGCTACAGCACCGACCGAGCGCGGCGCGAGCGGCTCGCTGCGGAGGCACGCGAGCTCGCCAGCGCGCGAGCGTGCCCATGGCTCACGGCGCGCGTATTGGCGACCAATCTCTACTGCTGCGCGGCGCCGGACCAACAACGAGAGCGCCTGCGCGCCTGCGACGAATTGATCGACCTGGCGCGCGCGCACGCTTTGGCGGAGATCGAAGCGGAGGTCTTGGTGACGCGCGCTATCTGTCTCTTCGGCATCGGCGAGCGCGGCGCGGCAGATCGCGACGCGTTGCAGGCTGCCGCCCTCGCGCAGCAAATACACTCTCCGCGCACCCGAGCTCGTAGCGAGCTTCCGGAGTTGATGCGCGCGTTTTGGAGGGCCGACCTCGCGAGGGCGCAACAGCTCACGCAGCGTGCGTTCGACGCCGCGCAAGACGACACGGTGGAACGCGCGCTGTTCTTGATGCGGATGTCATCGTTGAATCTACTCCAGCACGGCGTTCAACTGAGCTCGATCGCGCATTGCGAGGGCATGCTCGAGAGCAACCCTGGAGCCGTCGGACTTCGGTGCATGCTCGCCAGCTTCTACGCGGTCATCGGTTTGGTGGAGCCGGCCCGGCGACACTTCGACTGGGTCGCACAAGACGACTTCCGCCTCCTGCCGGAGGACCTTCAGTGGTTGGCCGAGATGGCGCTGCTCGCAAATACTGCGATCCATCTGGTGGACGCGGAGCGCGCCGCGCTCGTGTACCGGCGGCTCGAGCCGTACGGGGACCTATTCGATTTCTTCGCGTGCGAGGCGTCTCCGGCGGGTCCGGTCGCGTTCTGGCTGGGCGGGTTGGCCATGGCGCTGGGGGACCACGGCGCGGCCGAACGATGGCTCGATCGCGCGGAGGAGCTGAATCAGCGGCTCGGTGCGGACTTGTTCACGCAATACGCAGCGCTCTCGCGAGCTACGCTGATCTTCTTCGCTCGACCACGCGAGCTGGGGCATGCCCACGTGTTGGTGCGCGGGGTGATCGAGTTCGCAGATCGTGCGGGGACGCCCTGGCTAGGGCGCTCCGCGCGTATGTTGCTGCACGACATCGGTACGCATACGTGATGGATGGGCTCTCGGATCGTGCGACCATTCTGCACCTTGATCGCGGCCAGCGTGGAGACCGATGAAGCGAGCTGAACTGCGGCGGCGGGCGAGCCGTACCGCGCAATGGGTGGCCGCCGCGCGCTCCGTCGGAGCGCTCTTGCCGCCCGAGCTCGTGCTCGCGCGCGATCCTTACGGCGTGATGTTCGCGCGCGGCCCGGTGCGGGGGCTGGCGGAGCTGTTGCTGCGTCACCCGCGCCTCTCGCGGGCGCTCTTGCCGCGCGCGGGGCGGCTGACGGCGTTCGTCTTGTGGATGCAGCTGCGCACGCGCGCGCTCGACGACGTGCTGCTCGACTTCGTGCGCACGGGCGGCCGGCAAGTGGTGCTGCTCGGCGCCGGCTACGACAGCCGGGCCTTGCGCTTCGGAGGCGAGCTCGCGGGCGCGCAGGTGTTCGAGGTGGATCATCCGGCCACGCAGGCGGGCAAGGTGGAACGTCTGCCTGCCGAGATCTTCCGCACGCGCGTGGTCTACGTGGGTTGGGACTTCGAACACGACGACATGGCCGAGCTGCCCGCGCGGCTCCGCCATCACGGCCTCGACCCGAGCGCGCGCGTGCTCACGATCTGGGAAGGCGTGACCATGTATCTGGGCG
>CAZYWR010001458.1:0-4339 GCA_964651185.1 uncultured Polyangiales bacterium | reverse complement strand
GCCACGAGCAGGCTTTGCTCGGCCGGCGCCCCGAGCAGCGGCACGCCGTTGCAGCCGGCGAAGTTGCCGATCAGCCCCATCGCCGAGCCCTTCAGCGACGCGTAGGCCGTCGCGCGTGAGGTCCAGTCTTCCGTGCTTTCCGTGCCGGCGACCTTGCCCGGCGCGTTCGGTGCGTGGCAGCCGGAACACTTTTGGAACTCCGTGGATTCGTAGATGGCGGCGAAGGAGTCGCTGTCCGTGGCGCCGCAGGCGCTGAGCGCGCTCGCCAAGGAGAGGCCGGCGCAGCATAGGACGACACGAGTCGACAGCGTGCATGGGTCTCGGTTCGTTGGATTCACGGGCTGCTCCTGGTGTTTGCCGATCGCGGATGGCGCAAAGTCGACCGCTAACGATTCGTGTTGAGTGCCAGCGCGGTGAGGTAGGCGTTGAAGAGGAAGCGTTGTTCGGAGAGGCGCGGATTGCGATACTTACACAGGAACAGGTAAGCGCGCTGCAGCTCGGCGTAGAGGTCGCGCTTGAGTGCGCCCGCGGACACATGCCCGTAGAGCCGTAACTCCGCGTAGGCGCGTAGCAGCCCTAGCTGTGCATCGTTCACCTCGCTCCCGGTGCTTTGGTTGTAGACATCCGAGAGCGCGAGCCCGTGCTCGACGGCCGCGATCGCCGCCGACATATCGCGCAGGCGGTAGCAGAATTTTGCGACATGGAGCTCGGCCTGCGCAAGTTCGAGGCGATCCTCGTCGGCTTCGCTCTCGGCGAGTCGTCGTTCGATCAATGAGACGCGCTGCCGCGCGGCCGCGAGCGCAGCGCGATCGTCGCCCAGGTCGGCTGCGGCCTGCGCGCGCAAACCTGCGAGCAAGGCACCATACTGCAGCGGCGTGTAGCGATAGTCGTCGATGAGCGAGCGGCGCCACACGACCTTGGGAGCCGGCTCGAGGTCGCCGCGCTGCGCAAGAATCCGCTCCGCGTCGGAGAGCGCGGCGAGCGCCGCCTTGGGATCGCCGCTTTGCTGCGCGTTCGTGGCAACGCCGATCAGCGCCTTCAGATGTTCGCCGGGCGTAGCGGCCGGGTCGGCCTTCAGCGCGCGCTCGAGCTGCTCGTACTGCGCGCGCGCAGCCGCGGAGTCTCCCATGGCTGAGAGCGCCAGGCCGAGGCGATCCGTGACGAGCGGCTGGTAGCGCGCGAGCGCGCTTTGCGCGGCGACGAGCTCGCTCGCGGCCGCGAGCTGGTCGCGCGCGAGCGCGGCGTCGCCGGTGTGCCAGGCGCACTGCGCGATCGCCACGCGCAGCCCGAGCTCCTCGAGCGGTCGAACGTGCGGGTATGGGTCGCGCTGTTGCAGATAACGTAACGCGAGCCCGTAGTTTCCCATGGCAGCTTGGAGGATGCCGAGCCTGTGCAACAAGGTCGCCGTGAGCCGTTCGTCGCCGCGCGCGAGATCGAGCGCGAGCAGGTATTGACGATTCGCGTCGACGGCCGCCTGACGCGAACCGGTGCGCCGCGCTCGCTCGTGCAGCGCGAAACCCCAGACCTGGTGCACTTGCGGCTGCTTGGGGAGCGCGGCATCGACGGCATGGAGGTACGCGACGATCTTCCCGACTGCGTGATCGTGGCGCGAAGCCTTGGTCTCGTACGGCAGTTCGCGCGCGAGCCGGTACGCTTGGACGAAGGCGTACACGGGATGATCGGGCTCTTTGGCGAAGCGCTTGGCATACGTCTGATCGAGCTCGCGCGAGGCACCGGCGCCGCCTTCGGCCATGCGTGCTTCGATGAAGCCGACGTGCGCCTCCAATGAATCGGTGGCGACGGTGGCGCCATAGAAATAGCCGCGCGCCTCGCCTCGATGGCCTTGCCGCCCTTCGCCGTAGGCGCGATTGAGCACGATGTCGTCGTAGAGCTGCTCGGCGTACTTGCGCTCCGGCTGCGCGCGCTTGAGCGAGCTCGCCCACGAAGTCACGAACTGATACTGGAGATATTCGTTGCCGATCTTGGCCGCCGTGCGCAAGGTGTCGAGCACGAGCGCACGGCGTCGGTCTGCGTCTTTGTTCTCGGTATAGAGCGCGAACAGCGCCTTGCGGACCTCTTCCTGCGTGTCGTCCGCCAGCGGCAAGAGCGCGGCTTCGACGTCGAGCAGCCATGCCAACGCGGAGCCATCGGCGGCTCGCGCGCGTGCGTTGCGGATGGCGTCCGCGCGCGCGGCGCGCGCTTGACCGCGGCCGAGCTCCGTCACGAAGCGCTGTGCGTATTCGAGGCGCTCTGGCTCGTCGAGGATCGCCAGGCCGGACAGGGTCTCGTAGACCGCGAGCAGCTGCGCTCGGTCGGCGCGCAGGCGAAACAAGCGTTCGGCGCGCCGCGCCGCGATCGGCGCCAATAAGCGGTCGCTGAGCTTGTCGAGCTCGAGCGCGCGAAACGTCGCGAGCGCAGCGGCCTTGTCGCCGGTGTCGTCTTCGATCTCACTGATCACCAGCGTCGCCAGCTGGGTGAGCCGCGGCGGGCCGGTCCGCTGCGCACGGAGCGCCTCCGCGCGCGCGCGCTCGCCCTCGATGTACTGGTCGCTGGTCTCGCCGCGAATCAGCGCGAGATCCGCGCGGCGATGGCGTGCGAGCTCGGCGGCGATGTGTCCCCACGCGCGCGCCTCCGGGCTCGTAAGGCGATGCTCGGCTTCGTAGATGGTCGATTCGTATTCGCCGAGCTCGAGGTGCCAGGCGAGCGTCTGACTGGCGATCGCTTCCTTCGCGGCCAGATCCTTGGCGAGCGCCATCCTGCTCGCCGCCAGCAAGAGCCGCGTCCACAAGTCGCGCGCCGCGATGATCTCGCCCTGCAGGCGAGCGTCGTCCCACTGCGGCGGCACGGATCCCTCGAGCGGCAACGTGTAGACGTCGAGCGAACCTTCGTGGCTGCAGCTCGCGATCAACTGCGTCTTCGCCGGCGCCGGGTAGTGGCAATCCCAGCGCGCGCTCGTGAGCTGCGCCGGCTCGTCGTCCGCGGCGATGGGCGACCCCAGCGCGCCGTGAAAGGGGACGCGAAAGATGACCGCGTTGTCATTGCCGTCGATGGTGCCGTCGCGATTGCTGTCGTCGAGGAATTGCGCGAACTCGAGGTAATCGCCGGCCGTAGAAAAGACGACGGAGCCGGTCGCGCCGGGCAAACGCGGCAGATACGTGATGGGGGCGCTCGCGACGTCGAGCCGCTGCAAGGTGATGCCTACGCCGCTGCGCTGCGCGAACGTCACGCCGACGTCTTCGCTCACTTTGTCCACCGGGATGTACGCGAGCCAGCGGCGATCGGGAGAGAGCGCGAGGCCGACCATGTTGTGCGCGAGCAGCGTCTTGGCCGGTTTCCCGTCGATGGGCACGCGCGCCAGCGTAAAGTTTGCGTGCAGCCCGTGACGCGAGAGCACCGCGAGCGACGCGTTATCCCACCAGAGCACCTGCAGCTCGGCCGAGTCGGGCTTGCTCAAACATGTCTCGTCGCCAGCCTTGTGCTTCTCGAGCGGACGTACGCACACGTCTCCGGTCGAATCGCGCTCGAAGGAGATGTACGCAATGTGCCGGCCATCCGGCGCGATCTGCGGCCAGATCGCGTCTCCGAGCCCGCTCGAGAGCGCGACGGCGCCGCTCTGAACCGGTGCTTGCCGCATGACGTCGAGCGTTCCGCTCGCGTCGCTCACGAAGTAGAGCGAGGATTCGTCCGGTCCGAGGACGGCCATCAGCTCGCTCGAAGCGCCGACGGTCAGCCGCACCGGCTCGCGGATCGCCCGCGGATCGCCCTCGGAGCTCGCGTGCGCAGCGTGAGCGGATTCAGCGAGCGCCACGGAGATCCGTGCCCCGCAGACACGCAGGATGGCGAGCGCGCAAAACAGCGCGAGAGACGGACGCTTCAACACGGCTTGGGTCCCCATACGCCAGCGCTCGTCTCGATCAGCCCCCCGCAGACGACCTGCTCGCGGTGCAACGCGCGCCATGTCTCCTGAGCCTGTTCGACCGCGACGTGGCGCTCGTTGCCGATCAGCTGCCAGAGCTGGCGGCGATGCAGGTTCTCGCGGCCCAAGAGGCGCGCCAACTCGGTCGCGTCGGCCGAACCGATGCAGTCGCTCGGTCTCGGCACGAGCAGACCGCTGAGCGCCTCTCCGATGCATTTCTGGAGCAGCAGCTGATCGATCGTGTCGGCGTCGGATTGCACCTGCACGTACAGCTCCGCGAGCGGGCCCAAGGCGGCGCCGCCGGTGCGTTCGCGGCCGCTGGCCAGCTCATCCTGCGTGAATGGCTCGGGCGCGAGCGACATGCCCGCGTGATCGAGGTCGTTCTCGAGGGCGGGATAGCCGCCCGCAGCTTGCTGCTCGAGC
>CAZYWR010001457.1:0-4174 GCA_964651185.1 uncultured Polyangiales bacterium | reverse complement strand
CAATGGCGCGGATGATCTGGCGGACGGCGATGGGCGTGGGTTCAACCCAGAAGCGTTGGTCCGATTTGGCCATGGCAGTATCGACGAAGCCAGGGCGGATCTCGGTGACGTAGATGGGGCAGGTGGTCGCGACCACGGTCTTGGGCACGAGCGCGCGATACGCGAGTCCGGTGCCCACGAGCGCCCAAAACAGCGCTCCGCGCGCGCGAAAGCGCGCCAACGGTACGAACATCAGGGAGCAGGGCCAGCCGAACAGCCAGACGTTTTCGCGCACGAGCGCGCCGCCGATCGAATTGGTGAGCTCGCCGTCGATGTTTTGGAACATGCCGTAGCCGTCGTGAATCTCCGCGTAGCCCGAGCTCCAGGGGCTCCCGGACTGCCGGTAATTGGCGAGCAACAAGAGCCCCACGAAGGCGGCCAGCGGCGGCGCCCAAAAGCGTGCTTCACGCCACGCGCGGCCGAGCCGCTCGCCGGGTGCCGCGCGCACAGCCTCCCTGAGTTGCGCGCCGAGCACCACGATCGCGACCAAGCATCCCGGCAATGGACGGGACAACATCCCGAACCCGAGGCTCGCGCCCAGCAGCGCGAGCCAACGCCCGCGGCCATCCTCCGCGTACTGCAGGAAGGCATAGAACGCGAGCAGCATCGTCAGCCCGCTCGTCGTCTGCGAGAGCAGCGTGGCGTGCGTCCACACGAAGTGCGGCGAGCAGGCCAGCAAGAGCGTCGCGGCGAGCGCCTGACGCGCGCCGAGGAAGCGCCGGCCTACCCCGTAGGTCAGCGTTACGCTGAGCGCTGCGATCAGCGGTCCCAACAGATCGGGGCGGCCGATCCACTCGAAGGGCGCGAGCAGGAGAGAGTGGCCGATCGGGTACTTGCCGTGCCAGCGCTGCGCGTCGACGATCACGAACTGGTTGTGCAGAAAATCCGGATCGAGCGGCGGGGGCCCGGTCAGCTTGCCGAGCACGAGGTTGCGCGCGCTGAGTTGATAGACGAGCTCGTCGTCGGCGATCGGCTCGTCGAGCAAGACGGCGTGGCGGAAGGCGAGCGCATAGGCGAAAACAAACAGCGCCGCGCCAAACACGCACTCCCGCGGACGCGCGACGCAACGGGCGAACAGGCGCACCAGCTGCACGCCGAGCGAGGTCCGAACGGCCGCCGCCAACAGAACCGCGGCCAGACCTCCCCAAACTGCGTACCAGAGCAGAAACGCGAGCTCCTGGATAGGCACGTAGCGAACGCCGTGATAGCGGATCTCATAGCCGCCGTGCAGCTTGGCGGCGTCGTAGAAAGCTGCGAGCGCCAGGACAGCGAGCGCGAAGAGTAGAGGGGCGCGCCATGCGCTCGGACGCATATCGTATGAGTCTAACGTAGCCGCTCTCGCTGTCTCCCATCCATTGACGGCGATCGCTCGCTCTCCATACCATGGAGAGCGCGACGGGGGGCGCGGGAGCCGCGTGTTCCCGTGGGCGGCAGAGGGTCTTTCGCCCCATCCTGTCAGTCCATTCGCGAAGGGGCTGGCTTGCGAGCGGAACAGCGATGGTCAGGACTCGCTGCCGGCATCCTGGGTCGCGCCGTGCGCTTCGCGTCCGGACTTGCCATTACGACCCTGTGCCTGCGCACCTTTGGGGCCGAATTATGGGGAGCGGCCGCGATCGCCTTGGCCGTCGTGGATTTGTTGGCCGTGCTCGACCTCGCCGTTCCCGAGCTCTGCATCTATGAAGCGGCCAAGATCGCGAGCCCCGATGCGCTCGCTCGACAGCTCGGTCAGGCGCTGTGGCTGCTGATACCGCCGGTCGTGTTCGGAAGTACGATACTGTGGTTGGGCGCAGACGCCGCTGGCAGATTCGTCTTTCGTGCCCAGCACAGCCACGCGAGCACGCTCAGCGCCTTCTTCCTGGCGAGCGCTTGTGGGTATCCCTTCCTGCTGCTCGCGAACGCCTATTCTGGGGCGTTGCAAGGGCTCGGCCGGTTGCGCGAGATGAACGCGACGCACGCCGCGGCCAGCATCATGGAGCTCGTGCTCGTGATCGGCGCCATGCAGGCCGGACGCACGCTGGTGGAGATCCAATGGTTGCGATCCGGTGCGCACATCGCGCGCTGCGCCCTGTTTGCCTTGTCCTTCAGCCGGCTCGGCTTGCGAGTTCCTTGGCTGAAACGGCCGCATGCGCGCGAACTCCGCGAGCTGGCCGGATATTGCCTGCGCTTCAGCCTCATGAAGACCCTCGGAAGCGCGCTTCAGCGGGCAAACGTGCCGCTCGCGCAGGCGTTCACGCCCACCGCTATGCTCGGCGCCTACGATGCGATCGATCGCCTGGG
Organism: uncultured Polyangiales bacterium; assembly: GCA_964651185.1. Classification (GTDB taxonomy): domain Bacteria; phylum Myxococcota_A; class Polyangia; order Polyangiales; family DASUME01; genus DASUME01. The sequence goes on along the minus strand of CAZYWR010001457.1, from coordinate 1,858 downwards.
CGGCGTCTTACACCGGGCGGCCAATCCGGTATGGGATACGATCTTCCACCGCTTGGTTCGCGCGTTCGGAACCAGCGCCGAACCGGACAAACGCGTCGCGGGTCAACGTGACTTCATGGCGGGAACCTCCATTCTCGTCGCCCTAAGCGCGTGCTTCACGCTGACCGTGGTGAATCTGGCCCCTTGGATCTTTCCGATTTGGCTTGGCTCCGAGCTGGCGCGCGATCCCATCGCCTTCGCTCCCTGGGTACTCGTTACGTGGTCGCTCAACCTGACGACGAGTATGTGCACCGCAGTGCTGTCTGCACATGCTCGCTTCGCCGTCTGCAGCTGGGTGCACGCGTGCGCGCTGGGAGTCAACATCGCCGCGATCGTGATCCTCGGTGCGCACGATGGCCGGCTCGCACTGTTAGCGGGCCCCTTGATCGGGAATATCGCGCTCGCGCTCGGCCTTGCGCTCGCGGGCTGTCGTGCGGCAAACGTGCCCGTCCGCATGTTTGCGAGTCGCGTGTTCGGGATCTGGGCGCCGGCAGCGGGTGCCCTCGCGGCGCGGGCCTTCCTGCCCAGCGCTCTTCATGGTTTCGTAGCGACCCTCGCGCTCAGCGCGCTCGGCTGTTTCGGTTCGCTAGCGATGCTGAGGATGGGCGCCGATTTCCGGGAGCTCGCGCGGGAATTTCGCACGCCGGCCGGCGCGTCTCGGCCTCCGGCCTTCTGACACGCGCGCGCGACCGCGGGCGAAAGCACGCCGCATGAGCCGTGGCGGCGGACGCGCGCGCAGGCCCCTTCGCAGAAACTTGGTGTGCACGACCGCACGGCGGCGCGAGCGCGATGGCTGCGAGCGACGCATGGCGTAGAATTGAGGTTGCGGGGGAGGCACAGCGGTTTGCCGGGCGACGAACTTACGCTTTTTGATGCGGAGCCCGGCGCGTTCTCGTTCGGCGCATGGCGAAATCTCACCGTGAACGTTTGGTTGAGCCATGCCACGGGCATCGCGCTGCACCGACTTACCTTGTCCACGCGCGAGATGATGGCGAAGTACCCACACGGCTTCTCCACGGTCCACATCATTACGGGGAGCGCAGGTCTTCCAGACGCCGACGCGCGCGCCGGATTCATACGCCTTTCGAACGAGTGCGTGCGCGAGCTCGCCTGCGTGGGCGTGATCATCGGCGGGAGCGGCTTCTGGGCCAGCGCGTTGCGCGCCGCGGTCACCGGGATCTGGCAAGCGCTCCCGAAATCATTCGACATGGGCATCTGCGGCACGAGCGAAGAGGTCGCCGAGTGGCTGGTGCCGAGGCACCTGCAGCGGACCGGCGCACACCTGCCCCCGGAGTCGCTCGTCGCCGTGCTGAACCGAGCCACGGAAGAAGCAGCGAACGGCGCGCTCACGCAGCAGAGCGCATGACATTCGCGCCTATCTCGCGGGACCGCGGCCCCGGTGCGCTCGCCGGGCGAGCTGACTCAGAAGCCGGCGAGCGCGCGGTCGTAGACGGCTTCGAGCGTCGGCGCGTACACGCTCCAGGCGTAGCGTCGTTCGGCGGCCCGGCGCGCATTGCGTCCGAGGCGATCGGCCCGCGCGGGGTCGGCGAGCAGCTCGGCGATGGCGCCGCCGTAGGCTTCCGGCGTGTCGGGCGCGAGCAGGCCGATCTCTTCACTTCGAAAGGCGTCGACCATGTCGCCGACGGGGTTCGCGACGATCGGCCGGCCGGCCGCCATGTAGTCGCCGAGCTTGATCGGGCCGCGCGCACGATTCATCAGGTTGTCAGACATGGGCAGCAGTAAGACGTCCGCTGCGCCGAGGTAGCTCTCCACTTCGGAGAAAGGCTTCGGCCCCACGTCGTTGACCGCAGCTTCGAGC